>CAZREK010000095.1:0-8455 GCA_964598965.1 uncultured Bifidobacterium sp.
TCGCGGCGTCACCGTCACCTCCACCGGCGAACGGCGGCTGGACGACCTCGCCTTCGCGGCGGAGATCGGACTCACCCACGTGCGCCTGGACGTTCCGTGGGCGCTGGCCCAACCGAAAGCGGGTGTGGTCGACGGGGGTGTGATGGAGGATCTCCTGACCACCGCGCAGGAGGCGCGCCGACTCGGACTGCTGCCGTGGATCCGACTGCTGCAACCGCAGGTGCCGAACTGGTTCGACGACGAGGGTGGCTTCACCGACGACAAGACCGCCGGACAGTGGTGGCCACGCTGGGTGCAGGCCGCTGCGGAACATCTCGGTGAGGTTGCGGCAGGGTGGGTACCGTTCGAGGCCCCATACGGAATGGTGCAGCGGATGGCCCCCGACGACGGCCGCCGCCAGAGCGAGCTGTTCCACACGCTGGTGGTGGCATGGCGCGACGCGTGGCGCATCCTGCGTGGCGGGCCGCCGGTCGCGACCTCGCTGGACGTCGCCGACGAGCGGCCCACCGGGCCTTCGCAAGCACATCTCGATGCGGCTCGCCGTCGCGAACACCTGCGCTGGAACCTGTGGCTGCACGGGTTGGCGCGAGGTGTGGTGGACGTTCCGGGCCGAGCACGGGTGGAGCTGCCGGATCTGGCCGGCGCCTGCGACGTGTTGGGCATCGCCGTGCGGCGCAAGGTAGGTGAGGCGCTTCACCGCTGTGCGGATCAGGGGCCCGAGTGCCCCCTGGCTGTCACCTTCCGCCTGCCCGGCTCCGCCGACAGCGAGTGTGCAGCGGCTGTCAGCGGACTGTGGAGCGACGTACGTGAGGCCTCATCGGGCATCACCGTTGCCGGCGTGACGGCGACACCGTTCCTGGACGGACCGGAAGGTTCCGGTCAGCTGGGTCTGGCCACCAGCACCCGCCGTTTGAAGGATGCCGGGGAGGCGTTCGTTCAGCCTTCTTGACATGTTCAGTCAGGAGCCATTGCACCTGGTCGCTGCGTGGTTCAAGATGCCTCCATGACGAACATCGACCAGATCCTGCCCGGCCGCACCACCTGGATCGACATGGGATCGCCCGATCCCGCGGCGTCGGCAGCGTTCTACTCCGCCCTGTTCGGGTGGGAGGTGCAGGACCTCGGCCCCGAAGCGGGCGGCTACCACATGGCGTCGGTGGGCGGACGTTTCGTCGCCGGCCTCGGCCCCCAACAGAGCCCGGGCCAGCCCTACTGGACCACCTACTTCGGTGTGGAGTCCGCCGAAGCTGCCGTCGCCGCGATCAGCGCGGCAGGCGGCACGGTGATCATGCCGGCGATGGACGTGATGGGTGCCGGCCGCATGGCCGTCGCGATGGACCCGACGGGCGCAGTGTTCTCGGTGTGGCAGCCGCTGGACCACAAGGGCCTGGGCGTGCACAGCGTGCTGGGAACGCACTGCTGGAGCGAGTTGATGACCCGCGACGTCGACGCCGCCGGCGCGTTCTACGCCAAGGTGTTCGGCTGGTCGATCGAGAACATCACGGAGATGCACTACACGTTGTTCAAGATGGGCGACGAGCAAGTGGGCGGCATGCTGACCATCGACGACAAGTTCCCCGCCGACATGCCCGCCAACTGGGTGGTGTACTTCTACACGGAGGACATCGCCGGCACGGTGGCGAAGGCGACGAGCCTGGGCGCTGGCGTGATCATGCCGCCCACCCCGATCGAAGGCATCGGCCAGTTCGCCGTCATCTCCGACCCACAGGGAGCGGTGTTCCAGCTGCTGCAGCCCGGCAGCTGACCGGACGGACGGGTCGCCCCCGGGTCAGCGTCCGCGGTAGGTCGCGGCGCCCGAGCCGGAAGTGATGTCCTTGTTCAGCCGCTTGGACAGGTGCAGACCCTCCAGCACGAACTCGACGGCGGCGGCCAGCGCGGCAGGCGACTCGTCGCCACCTGTGAGGCGGCTGACCGCGCCGCGCAGCGCGGGAACTTCCTCGACGAGGCGAGCGAGATCGGCCGAGGGCACGTCGTCGCCGGTGTGCACGATGGCGCCTTCCTCGAACGCGGGCAGCACCTCCGCCACCGACGGGAACGGCACCAGCTCCTTGAACACGGTGAGCACCGATGCCTTCACCAAGTTCTCCAGGATCATGCCCTCACGGCCGTCCTCCAGCGACTCGATCTCGATCTTGCCGCTGGCACTGGCGGCCAGCGCGTTGAGGTCGCACACGCGAGGCACCACCACGCGCTCGCCGGCGCGCAAGCCACGACGTAGTGCGTTGGCGCCCAGCACCTCCAGGTTGCTGACCGACAGGCGCACGCTGACGCCACTGCGCTGGTTGACCTGGTTGCTGCTGCGAGCCAGCTGGCTGAACGTGGCGACGATCTGCTCCATGTAGTGGGGCATGTTCACCTGAATGTCGCCCACAGACGCGGGACGCGCCTCCTGGCGCATGATGGCCGTCTCGGTCTCGGTGTCCAGCGGATAGTGGGTGCGGATCTGGCTGCCGAAGCGGTCCTTCAGCGGGGTGATGATGCGCCCGCGGTTGGTGTAGTCCTCCGGGTTGGCGCTGGCCACCAACATGACGTCCAGCGGCAGGCGGATCTTGTAGCCGCGCACCTGCACGTCGCGCTCTTCCAGCACGTTGAGCAGACCCACCTGGATGCGCTCGGCGAGGTCGGGAATCTCGTTGATCGCGAAGATGCCGCGGTTCGTGCGCGGCACCAGGCCGTAGTGCAACGTGAGCTCATCGGACAGGTAGCGGCCCTCCGCCACCTTGATCGGGTCGACCTCGCCGATGAGGTCGGCGATGGAGGTGTCGGGTGTGGCCAACTTCTCCCCGAAGCGGGTGTCGCGGTGCACCCACTCGATGGGGGTGGCGTCGCCGTGCTGGGCGACCAGGTCGCGAGCGTGCTTGCTGATCGGGTGGTACGGGTCGTCGTTGATCTCGCTGCCGGCAACGACGGGCATCCACTCGTCCAGCAGGCCCGTGAGCGAACGGATCATGCGCGTCTTGGCCTGGCCGCGCTCGCCCAGGAAGATGACGTCGTGCCCCGCGAGGAGCGCGTTCTCCAGCTGCGGCATGACCGTGTGCTCGTAGCCCATCACGCCCTCGAACAACGGCTCGCCGGCGGCGATGCGCGCAACGGCGTTGCGGCGAATCTCTTCCTTCACCGGTACCGACGCCCACCCGGACGCCTTGAGTTCACCGAGGGTTGCCGTGGCGGGGGGAGCGGAGCGGTCAGCCATGGTGGGACCATACCGTGCCGCGCCTCTACGCTCACACGCGTGGAACTCACCGGACCGTGGCATGCCTTCATCGCCGACGACGACGTGCGCCGCGAGGGCGTGGGCCTGGACTTCGACGACTCGGCATGGCCCGAGGTCGCCGTGCCTGGTCATTGGCGCCGCAGCACGGCCTTCGCCGACAGTGACGGCCCGCTGGTGTACCGCCACCGCTTCCACATGCCGGCACCCGCAGATGGGCTACGGCGCTTCGTCACGCTCGACGGCGTTTTCTACCAGGCCGACGTGTGGCTGGACGGCGCCTACCTCGGCGACCCGGAGGGTTACTTCTTCCCGCACACGTTCGACATCACCGACCTCTCCCGCCTCGGCGAGGACCACGTGCTGGCGATCGAGGTCGCGTGCTCGCCCCAGCGCAACAGCACCACCAAGCGCAACATCACCGGCGTGCTGCAGCACAGCGACACGATCGACCCCACCTGGAACCCCGGCGGCCTGTGGCGGCCGGTGCACATCGACGAGACCGGCCCCGTGCGCATCGACCGCCTGCGTGTCCTGTGCCGCGACGCGAACGACGCTCGCGCCCATCTGCGCCTGCACGCACGACTCGACGCGGACCGCTCGCGGCAGGTCACGGTGCGCACCTACGTGGACGGCGTGGTGCTGTGGGAGGAAAGCCGCTCGATCGCCCAGGGCCTGAACGAGGTCGACTGGAACGTCGACGTGCGCGACCCCGACCTGTGGTGGCCCTGGAGCATGGGGCCGCAGCACCTCACCACGGTGGAGGTGACCGTCAGCGTCGACGGCGACACCAGCGACCGCCGCGCCGTGCGCACCGGCCTGCGCGAAGTGGCGCTGCAGGAATGGACGTTCACGGTCAACGGCGAGCGCCTGTTCACCAAGGGTGCCAACCTCGCCCCCACCTGCCTGGCCCTTGCGGAGGCCAGCGCGCAGGACGTGCGCCGCGACGTGGAACTGGCACGCGACGCGGGGCTCGACCTGGTCCGCGTGAACGGCCACATCGCCCGCCCCGAGCTGTACGACGCAGCCGACGAGCTGGGCATGCTGGTGTGGCAGGACTTCCCGCTGCAGTGGAGCTATGCCCGCACCATCCGCAAGCAGGCGGTGCGCCAGGCGCGCGAGGCCGTCGACCTGCTCGGCCACCACCCCAGCATCGCCGTGTGGTGCGCGCACAACGACCCGGCCCCGGTTGCGGCCGATCGTGCTCGCGGTGCAGCCCCCACCATCACCCGCAACGTGCTGCAACAGCAGCTGCCCACGTGGAACAAGTCCATCCTGGACCGCTGGGTGAAGCGGGCGATCGAATCGGCCGATGAGACGCGCACGGTCATCGCGCACAGCGGTGTCGCCCCGCACCCGCCGCAGTTCGACGGCACCGACAGCCACCTGTTCTTCGGCTGGTACCACGGCGAGGCCGGCGACCTCGACGGGTTCGCGGCCACCATGCCGCGCATGGTGCGCTTCGTCGGCGAGTTCGGCGCCCAATCCGTACCGGAGGCCGCGGCGTTCATGCAGCCCGAACGCTGGCCGGATCTGGACTGGGAGCACCTGGCCGAGCACCACGGATTGCAGTTCGACCCGATCGCACAGCACGTGCCACCGATGGCCCACGACTCGTTCGACTCCTGGCGCGAGGCCACCCAGCGCTACCAGGCCGAGCTGCTGCGCCACCAGATCGAGACACTTCGTCGCTTGAAGTACCAGCCCACCGGTGGCTTCTGCTTCCTCGCGCTCAACGACCCGGCACCGGCCGTGTCGTGGGGCGTGCTCGACCATGAGCGTCACCCGAAGCTGGCCTACGCCGCGGTCGTCGAGGCCTGCGCACCAGTCATCGTGGTCGCCGACCGCCTGCCGGCGGAGGTCAACGCCGGCGACACGCTGGCCCTCGACGTGCATGTGATCAGCGACTTGCGCAAGCAGTTGCGCGACATGCGCTGCACGGCCACCCTGCGCTGGCCGGGCGGCAGCCACCAGTGGTCGTGGCAGGGTGATGTGCCGCCGGACTCGTGCGTGCGCGTCGGCATCGTGCAGTTCGTGGTGCCCGAGGTGCAGGGCGAGCTGTGGCTCGACCTCACGTTGGAGCATCCGGCCGTGGCCGTCACCAACCGCTACACCACCACCACGGGTGAAGCGCAGCGGGTGTGACCAGCCGCTGATCAGATTTGGCTGATCAGCTTGCGGTTCTTGAACTTGGCCTTGCGGTAGTCGCGGTGCATCAGCGCGATGAAGTCGATGCTGATGCTCTTCGGGCAGGCTGCCTCGCACTCGCCGTGGTTGGTGCACGAACCGAAGTGCTCATCCATCGTCTCGACCATCGCTTCCACACGGCTCCAGCGCTCGGCCTGGCCCTGCGGCAGCAAGTTGAGGTGGCTCACCTTGGCGGCAGTGAACAGGTTCGCTGCGCCGTTGGGGCAGGCGGCCACGCAGGCACCGCAACCGATGCACTCGGCCGCGTCCATCGCCGCATCGGCCACCGGCTTGGGCACCGGGATGATGTTGGCGTCGGGCGCACCACCGGTGCTGGCGGTGATGAAGCCACCGGCCTCCACGATGCGGTCCAGCGGCGAACGGTCGACCATGAGGTCCTTGACGATCGGGAAGGCCGTGGCGCGCCAGGGCTCGATCACGATCTCGTCGCCGCTCTTGAACTTGCGCATGTGCAACTGACACGTGGCGGTGCCGCGCTGCGGACCGTGCGCCTGACCATCGATCATCAGCGAGCAGGTGCCGCAGATGCCTTCACGGCAGTCGTGATCGAACGTGATCGCCTCGCGACCCTCGTTGATCAGCGCCTCGTTGAGCACGTCGAGCATCTCCAGGAACGAGGCCTCGTCGCTGATCGACGCGATGCGGTAACTCTCGAAGTGACCGGCGTCGGCGGGGCCGCTCTGACGCCAGATCTTGAGGGTGAGGTTCTCCAGATGGTTGCTCACTTGTAGCTCCGCTTCGCGAGATGGATGGTCTCGAACTCGAGTTCTTCCTTGTGCCGGTTGGCCTGCATCGGGTCGCCGGTCCATTCCCAAGCAGCGACGTGAGCGAAGTTGTCGTCGTCACGCGCTGCCTCGCCTTCCTCGTCCTGGTACTCGGCACGGAAGTGACCGCCACAGCTCTCGTTGCGCTCGAGCGCATCGCGGCACATCAGCATGCCCAGCTGGAAGAAGTCGTCGACACGACCGGCCTTCTCCAGCGTCTGGTTGACGCTGGCACCGTCACCGGTGACACGCAGGTCCTTCTTGAACTCGTCGTACAACGCAGGGATGTCGGTGAGTGCCTGCTGCAGGCCCTCGGCCGTGCGCTCCATGCCACAACGGTCCCAGATGATCTTGCCAAGCTCGCGGTGGAACCAGTCGGGCGACCGGTTGCCACGCACGTCGAGGTAACCCTGGAAGCGAGCACGGGCTTCCTGCTCCGCCGCCGCGAATGCCGGGTGGTCGGTGCCGGGCACCGGCTTGTTCAGCATCGGGGCCAGGTAGTTGCCGATCGTGTACGGCAGCACGAAGTAGCCGTCGGCCAGACCCTGCATGAGCGCCGAGGCACCCAGGCGGTTCGCACCGTGGTCGGAGAAGTTGGCCTCACCAGCGGCGTACAGGCCGGGGATTGTGGTCATCAGCTCGTAGTCCACCCACAGGCCACCCATCGTGTAGTGGCTGGCCGGGTAGATGCGCATGGGCACGTCGTACGGGTTCTCGCCGGTGATGCGCTCGTACATCTCGAACAGGTTGCCGTAGCGCTCCTTGACGACCTCCTTGCCGAGACGGCCGATCGCCGCCGAGAAGTCGAGGTAGACACCGTTCTTCAGCGGGCCCACACCGCGGCCGCTGTCGACCGCACGCTTGGCCGCACGCGACGAGATGTCGCGAGGGGCCAGGTTGCCGAAGCTGGGGTACAGGCGCTCGAGGTAGTAGTCGCGCTCGGCCTCGGGGATCTGGTCCGCGGGGCGCTCGTCGCCGACGTTCAGCGGCACCCACACCCGACCGTCGTTGTGCAGCGACTCGCTCATCAGCGTCAGCTTCGACTGAGTGTCGTCGGCCTGCGGAATGCAGGTGGGGTGAATCTGGGTGTAGCACGGGTTGGCGAAGTACGCACCCTTGCGGTGCGCGCGCCACGCAGCGGTGACGTTGCAGGCCATCGCGTTGGTGGAGAGGAAGAACGCGTTGCCGTAGCCGCCCGTGCACAGCACGACCGCATGGCCGGCGTGCGAGCGGATCTCGCCGGTGACGAGGTCGCGGGTGACGATGCCGGCCGCACGGCCGTCGACGGTGACCACGTCGATCAGCTCGACGCGGTTCCACAGCTTCACGCCACCCAGACCGATCTGGCGGGCGAGCTGCTGGTAGGCGCCCAACAGCAGCTGCTGACCCGTTTGGCCACGGGCGTAGAACGTGCGCTGCAGCTGCGAACCACCGAAGCTGCGCGTGTCCAGCTGGCCGCCGTACTCGCGAGCGAAGGGCACGCCCTGGGCCACCATCTGGTCGATGATGTTCACGCTGACCTGTGCCAGGCGGTACACGTTGCCTTCACGGGCGCGGAAGTCGCCGCCCTTGATCGTGTCGTAGAAGAGGCGGTGGATGCTGTCGCCGTCACCGCGGTAGTTCTTCGCCGCGTTGATGCCACCTTGCGCGGCGATGGAGTGAGCGCGGCGCGGCGAGTCGTGGAAGGTGAAGACCTCCACGTCGTAGCCGAGCTCGGCCATGGAGGCCGCGGCGGAGGCGCCGGCCAGACCGGAACCGACGACCAGCACCTTGAACTTGCGCTTGTTGTTCGGGTTGACCAGCTTCAGGTCGGCCTTGTAGTTGTCCCACTTGTCGGCGACGGGGCCGGCGGGAATCTTGCTGTTCAGCGTGTTCATGGTGCTCATCACTCCGTCTCTCACTGGCCGACGATCCCGGCCAGGACGGCGATCGGGAACGAGACATTGCCGACGACGATCAGCGTGGCGAACGCGATCGCGATGTGTCGGCGCCAGGCCTTGAACTTGGGGTTGTTCCAGCCCATCGACTGAAAGACGCTCCAGACGCCGTGGTACAGGTGCGTGCCGAGAGCGATGTTGGCGACGATGTACAACACCGCCACGGGCACGCGCTCGAAGCTGCGTACCACGTTGCCGTAGGCCTCGCCACGCACGAACTCGCCGTCAGCGGCGCTGGTGCCGGTGGCGTTCCACCAGCCCCAGGTGAGGTCGGCGAGGTGCCAGAACAGGAAGAGGAAGACGATGATGCCGGT
>CAZREK010000096.1:0-8385 GCA_964598965.1 uncultured Bifidobacterium sp.
GACACCCGCCGCGGCGACGTTCCCGCCGGCCAACCCGCAGGCGCAGAACTTCCTGATCGCCGGCTCCGACACCAACCCGTGCGTGGACCCCAGCTCACCGTGGTCCGGGGCCGCCGACCCCGCCCGTGACTCGATCGGTCAGCGCAGCGACACGATCATGGTCGTGCGCGTGGACCCGACCACTCGCGCCGCGTCGATCCTGTCGTTCCCCCGCGACCTCTGGGTGCACATCCCCGGCAAGGGCAACAACCGCATCAACGCCGCATACGTCAAGGACGATTACTCGCTGCTCGCGCAGACGATCTTCGAGAACTTCGACATCGTCATCGACCACTACATCCAGGTCGACTTCTGCGCCTTCAAGCGCATCGTCGATGCCGTCGGTGGTGTCGCGGTGCCGTTCGACAACCCGATCCGCGACAATCACGTCGGCCTCGATGTCCGGCCTGCTGCAGGCGAAACGCTCCCGTTCTGCCACACGTTCTCCGGCGACGAGGCGCTCGCCTATGTGCGGTCGCGCCACCTCAAGTGGGTCGACAGCAAGGGTGTTGCCCACGAGGACCCCGCCTCGGACTTCGGGCGCATCTCCCGTCAGCAGGACTTCCTGCGCCGCGTGCTGCAGGTGGCGCTGGACAAGGGGCTGCTCGACCCGGCGGTCGCCCGCAGCATCCTCGACTCGCTGCAACACGACATCGTCACCGAGTCCGGCTTCACACTGGACGACATGCTGATGTTCGCCGGGGTCATGCACGACGTCCCGCCGGACACGATCAACACCTACCAAGTGGAGAGCAAGAGCGCCACCATCAGCGGGCGCGCAGTGCGCGAGCCGGCCCTGAAGGGCGAGAACATGAAGGCGATCCTCGCCATCTTCCAAGGCACCGCCCCACTGTTCGGCGCTCCCGAGCAGGTGATGGCCAGCGATACCACCATCGCCGGCAGCACCGGCGCGGGGACAGGCACCACGGTGGCCGCCGGGCCGATGCCGGAGGAGAACGGCAAGGGCGAGATCGTTCCGCCCAAGGACGTGCACTGCTAGCACCCTGTCGGGTCAGACGGCGCGCTCCAGCGCGGTCGTCAGCACGGCGGGGATGTCCGACGGACCGCTGACCGTCACCACGCGTGCCCCGCAGCGGGCGGCGAACGCATGAGCCTCCTCGTCGTCACGCTCCGGAGCGACGATCACCAACTCGTCCAACGCTCGCGCCATCGCCACCGGGTCGTCGCCGGCGGTGCTGCGGCAGTCGCTGAGCAGGACCGCGACCTTGCGCCCGGCCCGACTTCGCCTCAACTGCAGGTTGGCCTCTGCCAGCACTGCGGCCAGGTCAGTGGTGCCGAACCCGCGTAGTGCGAGCAGATCGTGCACGACACCATCGGCCTCCCGCGCGGACTGCTGGCCCTTGGCCACCACCACGTCCTTGCCGAAGGCCAGCACGCTGTAGTCCGTGGGAGCCTTGGCAGCCACCGCCGACGCAGCCAGGGCGGCGGTGGCCAGCGCGCGCCCGCCCATCGACCCACTGCGGTCCACCATCAGGCACAACGCCGTCGTCGGGCGCACCCAGGTGCGCACTCGCAGCCGCTGAGGGTCAACGGCGCCGTTGCCCCGTTCCAGCAGCGCATCGAGACTGGCATCGAGGTCCAGGTCGCCGCCGTCGGCCCGGTAGGGGACAAGCCGCAGCTTGCCCACGCCACGGTCGCGTGTCGGCCCGCGTGGCGCGAGGTCGATGAACAGTCGCGCCGCCAGTCGCTTGGCCAGTTCGCGCAACTCGCGGTCGGTGGCGCCCGCCAGATCAGACAGCAGCGCCATCGTGCCGTCGGGGTCCTCGCGCATCGCGTCCTCGAGCGCGTCCTCGTCGAGGATGCCCACTTCCGGCGACACCTGCTCGAAGCGCTCGTGGCGTGCAAGTTCACGACGCGACATCGTCCGCTTCGATGCCTTGGCGACCTCGGCCTCGGCGTCGGCGTCCTCCTTCGCGCGCGGCGGAGGGCTCAGTGGACGGCGGCCGCCCCCGTCGGGGCTGTCGCTTTTCCCTGATCGCCGCCCTTGCTGCGGTCGTCGTCCGCAGTGGGGTCGGTGAACACCGACCACCACAGCTCGCGCACGATGTCGTCCGCTGGGCGGCCACTGCCCTCGCGCACGCGCAAGCGACCGCTGAGCGCCACCAGCGCTGCGTCGAGACCGACTGCGGGGTCGGTGGGCATCCGGCCGCGTACGCCAGCGAGGCTGACCGCGACGGCCACCGTGTCGATCGCGCCGCGCACCGACGAACCCACCCGCACATCCGGGTGTTCGCGGCTGGAACGCACGACCTGCACCACCTTGGCCACCCAGACGTTGTCCACGGCGGCAGCCGCAGCGGGCAGCGCAGTACGCACGATCGACGCCTCGTCGGGCGCGTCCTGGTAGTCCACGGAGAGCCGGCACACACGGTCGTACACCGCGCTGGAGATGCGTGCCGTGCCGATGGCGTCGAACGGGTTCATCGCCGCCACCAGGCGGAAGCCTTCCGCCGCGGGGATGCGCCCGAGCCGAGGCACGTGCAGCTCGCGTTCGCTCATCACCGTGATGAGCACGTTGAGCGTCTCCTCCGGGATGCGGTTGATCTCCTCCACGTACAGCAGCGAGCCTTCGCGCATCGCGGTCACCAGCGGACCGTCCTCGAACACCTCGGGGTCGTAGCCGTCGGTGAGCACGCGGGCGGGGTCGAAGTGGCCGACCAGGCGCGACGGGGTGAGCTCGGCGTTGCCCTCCACGAACTCGAAGCCGAGGCCCAGCTCCACCGCGACAGCGCGCAGCAGCGTGCTCTTACCGGTGCCGGGCGGACCTTCCAGCAGCACGTGCCGGCCAGCGGCCAGCGCGGCCACCACCAGCTCGACCTCTCGAGCGCGACCGACCACCCGGGTCAGCACACGCTGCACCAGGGTGGTCGCGTCGGTCATGACTGGCTGCGGATCAGTGCTCGTAGACGAGCACGCCGCGGATGTTCTTGCCGGCGTACATGTCCTTGTAGCCGTCGTTCACACCCTCGAGCGGGTAGGTGCGGGTGACCATGCCGTCCAGGTCGAGCTGGCCCTGGGTGTAGAGCTCCATCAGGCGCGGGATGTCGTAGCGCGGGTTGGCGCTACCGAAGATGCTGCCGACGAGGCTCTTCTCCAGCAGGGTCAGCAGCGACGCCGGGACGGCGATGCTCTGCTCGTGCGTGGGGTGGATGTTGGTGATGACGATCTTGCTGCGCTTGCCGCCCAGCCAGAACGCCTGCGACAACACCTCGTTGCTGCCCACGCCCATGCACATGATGACCTTGTCGAACCCACGGTTCCAGGTGGTGGTCTCCAACGCGCCCAGCGCTTCCTCCACGGACGCGTGCGTGTGCGTGGCGCCCAGCTCCATCGCCTTCTCACGCTTGAACTCGATCGGGTCGATCGCGCACACCACGCGGGCGCCGGCCAGCTTGGCGCCCTGCACCGCGCTGGCGCCGATGCCGCCGATACCGATGACGGCGACGGTCTCGCCCGGCTGCACCTGGGCGGCGTAGACGGCCGAACCCCAACCCGTGACCACACCGCAGCCAAGGAGGCACGCGCGGTCCAGCGGCCATTCCTTGTTGATCGGGATGCAGCTGGCCTCGTTGACGACACAGTGGTGAGCGAAGGTGCCCAGGCCACCGATGGCGAGGCGCAGGTCCTGGCCGCGAGCGTGGTGACGGCTGGTGCCGTCCAGCTGGTAGCCGGTGATACCACCGAGATCGCACAGGTTGGAGTGACCGCTGGTGCACGACGGGCAGCGGCCACAGGCCGGGATGAACCCGAAAACGACGTGATCGCCCGGCTTCACGGACATGACGCCGGGGCCGACCTCCATGACGATGCCCGCACCCTCGTGACCGCCGATGACCGGCGGCTCGGGCGTGAGGCCCATCAGGTCGCCGGTGACGACGTGCTCGTCACTGTAGCACATGCCGCTGGCGACCATCTTCACCAGCACCTCGCCCGCCTTGGGCGGATCGAGTTCGATCTCTTCCACGCTCCACGGCGTGTTCCGCTCCCAGAGGATCGCTGCCTTCGTCTTCACCTTCGTACCCCCACGTGGTGTCGTGTTGCTGCGGCGCACGTTAGCCATCCAACGCCCGCGCCGTCGCACCGTACGCCCCACCCCTCTCTCGGTTCACGTCGCGGGCTTGTCGTCAGAAGTGACGAAGAACCCGCGACATGAACCGGGGAAGGCGCACGTCGCCGGTCAGGCGAGGGCGGCGGGTAGCGGGGCGTCGGCGACGATGTGCAGGACCTGCACCGCACGGGTCATCGCCACGTACAGCAGGCGAGCACCCAGTGGCGAGCCGTCGAACACCTGATGCGGGTTCACCAGTACGACGCCGTCGAACTCCAGGCCCTTCACCGCCTCGGGGTGGAACACGGGCACGTCGTCGTGGCCCAGACCGTGCACACGGTCCACCGCCGCCAGGCCCACCGTGGCCAGCGCCTCTGCCACCAGAAGGTGCAGCTCGGCCGGGGCGACCACGCCGGTGTTGTGATGGCGGTGGCGCACGAGGCGCACCTCGGCGGCGATGGCCGCTGCCAGTTCGGCGGGCGGTACCACGCGCACAGACGGCGCCGCGCCGTCGACGCGCACGCTGCGGCTGGCCTGCGTGGCCACGGCGGTGAAGGGCAGCAGCTTGTTGGCGACATCGAGCACCGGGGCCGGCACGCGGTAGCCGATGGTGAGGTGGCTGACGGTCGCTGCCCGGTCGCCCACGAGGTGCCCGAGCGCGACGTCCCAGTCCTCCTGGCCGGCAGGCGTGGTGCTCTGCGCAAGATCGCCCAGGATCGTCAGCGAGCCGCCCGGGCTGCGGCGGCCGATGCAGCGCAGCGCGACCGCACTGTGGTCCTGCGCCTCGTCCACCACGACGTGGCCGTAGGTGAACGGTGTGCCGTGCAGCAACGAGTTCGCTTCGTCCACCAGGAACTGGTCGGCGACGGTCCAGGCTCGGCGCTTGCCCGACGGGCCGGGCAGCAGCTTGTCCACCAACTGCACCGGCTGACGTGTGGGCCATGCCTTGGTCAGCGCGGCCTTCAGCGCGGGCGCCTTCTCCCACACGTCGTCGCGGTCCAGGCGACGCAGCATGTCGCGCTGCACGATGCCCTTCAACGAGTCGCGCCGCTTGTTCACCGGGGCATTGGCGGCCAGGGCCTGTTGCAGCCACTCGGCGATCTCGTCGCGGGTGATCACCAGCGTGCGCGCGCCCAGCGGCACGCGCAGGTCTTCGTCGGGCACGGTGATGTGGCGGGTGACTGCGTCCTCCAGCGTTGCCAGCATTTCCTCGCTGCCCTTGCGACGACGCTCGGCTCGCGAGTCCTCACCGGTGATCTCCACCTTCGGCACGCACAGGTCGAGTGCGGTGCGCTGCTGCACGCTGCGCTCGCCCAGGCTGGGCAGCACGTTGCCGATGTAGTCGAGGAACACCTTGTTGGGCCCCACCACCAGCACCCCGTCGCGCACCAGGCGGCGACGGTGCTCGAACAGCAAGAACGCGGCGCGGTGCAGACCGACCGCGGTCTTGCCCGTGCCCGGCCCGCCTTGCACCACCAGGCATTGGTCCAACGGGGCGCGGATAACGACGTCCTGCTCGGCCTGGATAGTGGCCACGATCTCGCGCATTGCACCGGTGCGGGCGGCCCCGATCTCGGCCAGCACCGGGTCGGGGATACCCGAGCCGGCCTCGGCGTGGTCCGGGTCGTCGAGCTGCTCGTCCAGGTAGGCGGTCAGTTCGCCGTCTGCCAGGGTGAACCGGCGGCGGTGGGCCAGGCCGAACGAGTCGGCGTGGGTGGCGCGGTAGAACGGCGCCGCGATCGGAGCACGCCAGTCCACCACCACCGGGTCGTGCTGGTCATTCTCGATGTGGCGTCGCCCGATGTACCAGGTGTCGCCCGCCGCACCGGGTGCGGGGCCGTCCTCGGTGATGCGACCGAAGAAGTCACCCGCACCGGGCGTGCGCAGGTCGTCCAGCGCTTCGGCGACGGTGACCTCGATGTACTCCTTGGTGATCTCGTCCGCGGCCCCCTCGGGGTCGAGCGCGCTGAAGCGCTCGATCATCCGGTCGCGACAGGCCCTGGCGAAGGCCAGGTGAGCCCGTTCGGCGTCCAGCTCGGGGAAGGTCAGCTCGTCCACAGGGGTTGGCCACGCTACCGGGAACCGGCCCTCGCCCCGCTAGCCTCTGCGACATGGAGCACGAAGTCGCCATCCCCGAGACCTCCGACATCGCCGTCGAGGAAGAACTGCTGGTCGAGGAGATCTCCATCGACGGCATGTGCGGTGTCTACTGACCTGACCGTCACCCCCCTGCTGGACCGCGCGCTCGAGCTGCACCCGCAGGTGGCATTGCGGCCCGAGCCGTTCGGCGCGCTGGCCTACCACTACGGCAACCGGCGCCTGGTGTTCCTGAAGCACCGCGACGTGCTGGCCGTGGCACGTGTGCTGGCGCAGCACGCCACCCTCGCCGACGCTCTGCGAGCCTGCGACGTTGCGCCCGCCCGCTGGCCATCGTTCGCCAAGGCGTTCGAGTCGTTGATGACATCGGAGATCGTCCGTGAGCGCTGAGTCCCTGGTCACCCAACTGAAGAACGGCCTCGACGCGCCCATCTGCCTCACCTGGGAGCTCACTTACGCCTGCAACCTGCAGTGCGTGCACTGTCTGTCGTCCAGCGGGCGCCGCGACCCGCGCGAACTGACCACCGAGGAAGCCAAGCGGGTCATCGACGAGCTGCGCGACCTGCAGGTGTTCTACGTCAACATCGGTGGCGGCGAGCCGATGTACCGCCGCGACTTCTTCGAGCTGATCGAGTACAGCGTGGGCAACGGCATCGGGGTGAAGTTCTCCACCAACGGCGCCTTCATCGACGCTGCCAACGCCCGCCGCCTGGCGGCGATGGACTACCTCGACATCCAGCTCAGCCTGGACGGCGCGGACCGCGCCACCAACGACGCCATCCGCGGCGAGGGCAGCTTCGACACCGTGATCGCGGCGATGGACCACCTCGCCAACGCGGATTTCGGTCCGTTCAAGATCAGCGTGGTCGCCACTCGCCACAACGTGCCGCAGCTCGATGCGTTCAAGGCGCTGGCGGATTCGTACGGTGCGCAACTGCGCCTTACCCGCCTGCGGCCCAGTGGCCGCGGTGCCGACGCCTGGCACGACCTGCACCCCACCAACGCTCAACAGCGCGAGATCTACCAGTGGCTGATGGCGCACGGCGAGGACGTCCTGACCGGCGATTCGTTCTTCCACCTCAACGCCCTGGGTGACCCGCTGCCGGGCCTCAACATGTGCGGCGCCGGGCGAGTCGTGTGTCTCGTGGATCCGGTGGGCGAGGTCTACGCCTGCCCGTTCGTCATCCACGACGAGTTCCGCGCCGGCAACGTGCGCGACCAGGGCGGGTTCACCAAGGTGTGGCGCGAGTCCGCGTTGTTCGCCGAGCTGCGCGAGCCGCAGTCCCCCGGCGCGTGTGCGTCGTGCGGGTCGTACGACGCCTGCCAGGGCGGGTGCATGGCGGCCAAGTTCTTCACCGGCCTGCCGCTGGACGGACCGGACCCGGAGTGTGTGAGCGGTGATGATCACGGCCTGCCGGCGACGGTCGCCGCGGTGCCGGTGGCGCTGAAGCCACGTCCGACGCCCGATCACACCTACGCTGTGCGCTCGTGATCTGGTTGCTGCTGATCCCGGCGTACGCGCTGGGCACGTTCCCCAGCGCGGTGTGGATCGCGCGCACCAAGGGCATCGACATCACCGCCGTCGGGTCCGGCAACCCAGGGGCATCGAACGTCTCGCGCACGCTCGGCAAGCGCTGGGGTGTGCTGGTTTTCCTGCTGGACGGCTTGAAGGGCGCGATCCCGGCCGTCGCCGCGTTGCTGCTCGACGACCGCAAGTTGGGGTGGGCGATGATCGCCGCCGCGGTGCTCGGTCACATGTTCCCCGTGCAGCGCCGGTTCAAGGGCGGCAAAGGGATGGCCACCACTGCTGGCGGCGCGATCGTGCTGCAACCGATCGTGGCAGCCGTCCTGGCGCTGCTGTGGTACATCACGCTGAAAACCTCGAACAAGGCCTCGCTGGGATCACTGGTGCTGATGGTCGGCCTGCCGATCGGGGTCGCCATTCGCGGGTGCCCCGGCTGGGAGATCGCGGCGACGGCGGCGATCAACGCGATCGTCTTCGTGCGCCACCTCGGCAACTTCAAGCGGTTGCTCGCCGGCAAAGAACTCTCGTCGCAGCGACAGCGCTGATCCGCAGTTAGCGTCACGCCCATGACTGACATCAATGCCTGGAACCGATCGATCATCGACGAGTTCCGCGCCAACGCGGGCGTCGTCGGCGGCCCCTTCGAAGGTGCCAC
>CAZREK010000097.1:0-8340 GCA_964598965.1 uncultured Bifidobacterium sp.
GCAGGTGACCATCGACTTCCACGACGGCTACCCGGTGACGGTCAACAACCCGGGCTCGGCCGACTTCGCGCTCGATGTCGCCGGCGAGATCCTCGGTGAGCGCGCTGCGGTCAGGCTGCCGAACCCGGTGATGGGCGCGGAGGACTTCAGCTACGTGCTGCACCGCGTGCCGGGGGCGATGATGTTCCTCGGTGGCACCCCGCTGGACCGCGATCCGTCCAAGGCGGCACCCAACCACTCCAATCGGGTGGTGTTCGACGAGACCGCAATGGTCGACGGCATCGCCGTCTACAGCGCGCTCGCGTTGCGTCACCTCGCCGGCGCGCGCTGAGCGCGGCGCGGTCCGACTAGCGCATCCTCAGCGTCACCAACTCGAAGGGGCGCAGCGGCAACGACACGATGCCGTCGCTGACCTCGAACCCGCGCTGCGGTTCCTCCAGCAGGTTGCACGCGTCGGCCGAGGCGATGCGCCACGGTGTACGCACCGTCACCGAGGCGTGGTCACCAAGTGCTTCATACAGGCGGACGATCAGGTCGCCGCTGCCGTCATCGGCACGCTTCACGGACGACACCTGCACACCGGGGTGATCAATGGTGACTGCGGGCTTGTCGTGCTGCGCTGCATGACCGGTCACCTGACGGAGCGGCATGTTCAACGCCTCCGCTTCGCGCAGCACGTCGGTGAGCCCGGCGCCGTGCGGCAGGATGCCGATGGTGACTCGGTGAAGGCCGATGTCCTGCACCGGTGACGGGAAGCGCGCGGCACGCAGCAGCGACACGCGCACGCCACCATCCTGCAGGCCATGGCCGTAGCGGCCGTCGTTCAGCACGGCCACGCCGAAGGCCGGCTCGCTGACGTCGACGAAGCGGTGCGCGCATACCTCGAACTTCGCCGCGTCCCAGGTGGTGCTGGTGTGCGTAGGCCGCATCGCGTGCCCGAACTGGATGTCGCACGCCGCCTCGCGCGTGCGCACGTCCAGCGGAACCACCAGGCTGAGCAGCTGCTCGTCCTCGTGCCAGTCGATGTCGAACGCGATGTCGAGGCGCGCGCTGCCGGCGCGCATGGTGATGTCCTGCGTCAGCGTGCTGCGGCCGAAGCTGCGGGTGACCCGCAAGGTGGCCATCAGCGGGCCGCTGTCGACCACGCGGACGTCGGTGGGCTCGCCCAGCTCCACGCCGAGTCCCGGTGTCCAGCCCTCGAGGTCCCACGCGTCGTACTCGATGGGATGATCAGGGGCCAGTTGCAGGTGCACCTTGCCGCCGGTGGGCAGCAGCTCGCGGCCGGCGCGCACGTCGATGATCGACGTCAGGTTGCCCTCGAGATCCCAGTGCACTGCGATCAGCCCGTTGGCGAAGCTGTGCTCGGTGACCTGCACCGGGTGCTCGACATCGTGCCCAACGAGCGGAGCGAGACCGAAGGCCGCGACCTCGGTCACGAACGCATGGCGACCATCGGTCAGTCGTTGCGACGATCCGCTGGCGGGTGCGACGTTGGCGGCGATGACTTCGCGGCGCGCGTGTCCTGCTGCGTTGACCACGGAGGGGCCGGGCACCAACCGCTCCAACGCCTCGGCGATCATCGCCTCCAGCCGCGCCGCGATCCGTTCGTGCGCGGCCTCTGCGTCCTCGTAGACCCAGGTGATGGACGAGCCGGGAATGATGTCGTGGAACTGCTGCAGCAGCACGTCCTTCCACAGCGCATCGAGTTCGTTCGCAACCTCGGCAGGCATCGCGCCATGGCTGACAGTGGCCCACCACAGCTCGGCCTCGCGCAACAGGCGCTCGCAACGACGGTTGCCCACCTTGGTGCGCGCCTGACTGGTGAGCGTGCCGCGGTGCGTCTCGAAGTACAGCTCGCCGTCCCACACCGGCACCTGCGTGCCCGCGGCGGCGGCCTCGGCCTCCGCTCGGGCGAAGTAGTCCTCGGTGGTGCCTTGGCGCACGCGCGGCGCGCCTTGCAGATCGGCGAAGCGACGGGCGCGTTCGATCATCTCGCGAGTCGGCCCGCCACCACCGTTGCCGTGGCCGAACGGCATCAGCGACATATCGCTCCAGCCGTGCTCCTTGAAGTTGCGTTCGCTGTGCAGCAACTCCTCGCCGTTGATCACCGCGTTGTAGGTGTCCACCGGTGGGAAGTGGGTCAGCACTTGCGAGCCGTCGATGCCCTTCCACCAGAACGTGCTGTGCGGGAAGACGTTGGTCTTGTTCCAGCTGAGCTTCTGGGTGACAAATCGGTCGCATCCACCGGCGCGGAAGATCTGCGGCAGCGAAGCCGGGTAGCCGAACACATCGGGGATCCAGACTTCCTCGCAACGGGCACCGAAGCGGCTCTCGAAGTAGCGCTGACCGTGCACCAACTGGCGCACCAGGCTCTCGCCGCTGGGGAGGTTCATGTCGGCTTCCACCCACATGCCGCCCACCGGTTGCCATTGCCCGCTGGCCACGCGCTCGCGAATGCGGGTGAACAGGTGTGGGTACTGCTGCTCGATCCAGTCGTACTGCGCGGCCTGCGAGCACACGAAGCGGTACTCGGGGTAGAGATCCATCATCGCCGTCGCCGACGCGAAGGTCCGCGCGCACTTGCGCACCGTCTCGCGCAGCGGCCACAGCCAGGCCGTGTCGATGTGCGCGTGGCCGACCGCGACGACATCGTGGCTGTTCGGCGCATTGTGTTGCGCGAGCGCGGGCGCCAATACCTTGCGCGCTGCGGCGGCGGTGCCGTGCACGTCGCGCAGGTCCAGCACATTCAGGGCATGCTCCAACACGCGCAACAGCCGCTGGCGACGGCGGTCGCCCTTGGGCAGCGCGCGCATGACGCCGTCCAGCACTTCCGCGTCGAGCAGCAGGTGGAACACTTCGTCGTCGCGCAGGGCCACCGACGCTTGGCGCAGCGTGTAGATCGGTGAGTCGCCCGCCGTGCTGAGCGAGCCGAGGTGGCCGTAGCGCGTGCCCACCATCGGGAAGGCCGGGTTGCTCGCCGCCTCGACGATCAGCTCGAACGGGCCCGCGCCAGTCGTGATCGGCACGGCCGTGCGACGCGGGTGAATGCCCTGCACCGGCAGCCCCGTACCGTCTGGGCCTGGCGCCCACACCAGACCCTCCGCCTGGAAGCCGGCGGAGTCCGGGTGGAAGCCGAGGTCGATGACCGCCTCGACCGGGCCGGTCCACCCGGCGGGCACCTCGCCGGCGAAACGGAACCAGGTGGTGCCCCACGGGCGACTCCACTTGCTGCCGACGGCGAAGGGGCGGGCCTGCGCGCGCAGGGCAGCGATCGCCTCGGTGTACGGCACCGGTTCGCCGGACACGTCCCAGGCCTCCACGGTCAGCGGCGCGGTGGCGCGGTACATCGCCGGCATCACCCGGTCGTGCAACTCGCGTTGGATGCGGCGTTCCACCAGCGTCGAGTCGTCGTGCATGAACCGAGGTTATGCCGCGCGGGCGGTCGCTGCCGGTGGCGGCGTTATCGTGCGCCCATGACCGTGCCTGCCCGCCCGTCCGTGCCTGCTGTGTGGCAGCGGCTGCGCGAGATCTGCGACGGGTTGGCCGAGACGAGTGTGAAGACCAGCCATGGCGAGCTGGCGTGGTCGGTGGGGCATGGCCGCGCGGCCCGCCAGTTCGCCACCACCTGGGACCATCACCACGACGATCGCAACGCGGTGCTCTTCGCCGCCCCGCCCGGTGTGCAGGAGCAACTGGTGTCCGCTTCGCCGGCCAAGTACTTCCGTCCGCCGTACGTGGGTGGTCGCGGCTGGGTCGGCATGTACCTCGACGCCGGCCCGATCGACTGGGACCTCGTGGAACTGCACCTCAGCGACGCGCACGCGTTCATGGCCGCGGGGCGCTGACTGGCGATGGCCCTGCGGTTCCCCGTCGCGCCGATGAAGGCCACCCTGGCGTCGCTGCCGCCGGCGAGCGAAGACGACCAGTGGGCGTACGAGATCAAGTGGGACGGTTACCGCACGCTTGCGTTCGTGGACGGTGCGCGCACGCGGTGGCAGAGCTCCAGCGGCGCCGATGTCACCACGCAGTACCCCGAGCTGTCCGGTTTCGCCGGTTCGGTGAACGCGTCGACGGCGATCATCGACGGCGAGCTGGTGGTGCTGGACGACACCGGGCGGCCGCGGTTCGAGCTGATGCAGCGTCACGCCGCGCAGGTGGTGTTCCAGGCGTTCGACGTGCTGAACGTCGACGGTCACGACACCATCGCGCTGCCGTACGAGCAACGCCGCGCGCTGCTGGCCGCGTTGCTCGAGCCAAGCGCGAACTGGGCGGTACCCGCGCACCGCATCGGTGACGGCGCCGCGCTGGTGGCTGCATCGGCCGCGCAGGGCCTGGAAGGCGTGATGGCCAAGCGGTTGGGCTCGCCCTACACGCCTGGCCGCCGCTCGCCCTCATGGCGCAAGGTGAAGAACCGTTTGCGGGTGACGCTGCCGATCGTGGGGTTCACGGTGGGCGAGGGCTCGCGAGCGGCGACGTTCGGCGCGCTGCTGTTGGGACGGACGGCGCCCTCAGGTGAGGGTCTGGTCTTTGCCGGTGGCGTGGGCAGCGGCTTCGACGAGGCGACGCTGCAGTCGTTGTCCTCCACGTTGCGCGGGCTGGTGGTGGATCGTTGCCCGCTGCTGAAGGTGCCGTCCGTGCGCCAGACCGGCCCTGCAGTGTGGGTGCAGCCGTCGCTATCGGCCGAGGTGGAGATCGCCGAGTTCACCAACGAGGGCCTCGTCCGTCACGCCGTGTACGTCGGCCTCTCGTAGAGTCGGCGACCGTGATCACCCGTGACGACGCGCTGGCGCTGGACGCCGCCGACCCGCTGGCCCATTTCCGCGATCGCTTCCACATTCCCGACCCGGGGGTGATCTACCTGGACGGCAACAGCTTGGGTATGCCGCCCAAGCGCACGCTCGAGCGGCTGACCGAGGTGTACGAGCAGGACTGGGCCACCGGGCTGATTCGCAGTTGGGACCACTGGGTGGACCTGCCGCAGCGGGTGGGCGACGTGCTCGCCCCGCTGATCGGCGCCGGCCTGGGTGAAGTGGTGGTGCACGACAACACCACGCTGAACGTGTACCAAGCCGTGCACGCCGCGCTGGGCTTGCGGCCCGACCGCCGCGTGATCGCGATCAGCGCCGACGACTTCCCCACCGACCGTTACGTGGTCGACGGCATCGCGTCGGCGCTCGGGCTGGAGGTGCGTCATGGCTTCGATCGCCTCGACGACGTCGCCGTATGCGTGCGGTCGGTGATCGACTATCGCAGCGCCGAACTGGTCGACGTTGCCGCCGAGACCGCACGGGCGCACGCCGCGGGCGCGATGGTGGTGTGGGACCTGTCGCACGCCGCGGGCGCGATCGAGATCGACCTGCGCGGATGCGGTGTGCAGCTGGCCATCGGGTGCAGCTACAAGTTCCTCAACGGTGGCCCGGGCGCGCCGGCGTGGACGTTCGTCGCGCGCGAACTGCAGGCCACCGTGCACCAGCCGATCTGGGGTTGGTTCGCCACTCGCGACCAGTTCGCGATGGGGCCCACCTTCCAACCGCGCGAGGACATCGCCCGCATGCTGCTGGGCACGCCCGGCATCCTCGGTCTGGCGGCAGCGGAGGTCGGCTTCTCGCTGTCCGCCGAGGCGGGCATGCCCGCGATCCATGCCAAGGGCATGGCGCTGACCTCGTTCGCCATCGACGTGTGCGACCAACTGGGCCTGGCCACGCCCACGCCGCGAGATCCGCGTCAACGCGGTTCACACGTCGCGGTGCAGCATCCGCGTGCGCGCGAGGTGGTGCGCGAGCTGACGGCGCGTCACGTGATCTTCGACTTCCGCGAGCCGAACATCATTCGAGCCGGTTGCTCCGCGCTCACCACCCGCTTCGTGGACGTGTACGACGGCCTGCAAGCGGTCGCCGCGCTCGGCTAACCGATTGCCCGCCGAGTAGGCCGACACGCTGACCGCTTCATTTGGGCAATGAGTAGCGGGCCACCTCGAAGCGACCCGAGTTGTACTCCAACTGGACGAGGCCATCTGGCGTGACGTACACGGCATCGCCCTCCGTCGGCGCAGAGACGGGCGTCGGGATGGCGACAGCGCTGCCGTCCGCGCGCAACCACAGCCAATGCGGATTGGCGGCGGTTGGATCATCGGCCATCCACACCACCACCGATCCGTCGGACAACGACGGTGACGGACCGAGGGCGTACACCGGTGACCCCTCCGGAAACTGCCAGACTCTGCTGACACCCTGCCACGCGGTCAGCACCTGGCCCTTCTCCGAGTCGACTTCCACCGCCGGCCCGGGAGTCAGGACCGGCATCGGTGCATCGGCAACGAGTGGCCAGTTCACGTGAACCCCGTCGGCCGCGAGGCGCAGCTCTGAGTAGACGGTCGCGGACTCCGCCGCCACGGTGGCGATCGGGTTGGCAAGGTTGCCATCGGCGAACACCTGGAGCACGCCCGTCGAGGAGCCACTCGAGGGCATCACCATCCAAACGACGAAGATGCGTCCGAGGCCGTCCGCCTGCGGCTGTGCAACGGGCACTAGTCCATCGACGTAGGGGGTCACGGACGGAACCCCATTTTCGACGGTCACCCAACGTCGGTTGATGTCATCAGCGATCACCACACGATCGTCAGTCAGGACCACGGGTGCCCAGGTCGCCATCCCCAGACAGCAAGGTCGATCGAGCCCGAGGTCCCCGACCCCATCACCGACGCCGGCCGTGTACAACACCTCACGAACAGGTGTGACCTCTTGCAGCACATCCTCGACCTGCACGACCTCCGGCACCGAAGTCGGTGGCGCTGAGGCTGCCGCCGTCGTGGTGACTTCCGGCAGCAGCAACGTCGTGGAAGCGCTCGCAGCCCCGTCATCACTCGACGTCTGTCGGCATCCACCAAGCATCCCGCCTGCGGTGACGACAGCCAGCGCGAAGATCCCAATGCCTTTCCGCCCAGCCATGGCGGCAACCTACACGGCTAGTTCCACCCGGCCGCCGCGCGAAGGCGTCATCCAGAAGCCGACAACTCCACAGCAGGAAGCCCCTCAGCGCGTACAACGGCAATCAGGACGGGATCGGCGGTGGCGACGGAGCAGGCGTTGTTGAGCGCAGTCGCTGCACAGAAGGCATCGGCCAAGGACAGGGTGCGACCGGTGGGCCCGTAGTGGCGCGCGCGGAGACGTCCGGCCTCGACGGCAACCGCGTAGTCCACCGGGATCACCTCGATCGCCAGCGCCGAGACCGCAACTTCGATCTCGTCCGCAGGTACGCCATCGATGCGTTCCATGCGATCGACAACTTCGGCCACCTGCACAGCCGACATCGCCAGCTCGCCCTTCCAGAGCAACTCCTGCACGGTCGGCGCGGCAGGCTCATCGCGAAGGTAAGCGATCAACGCAAAGGCATCGAGCAGTACCGTCACTTCTTCACCCGCCGCTCCTTCGCCCGCTCGGCACGTGCATCGTCAGCGCGTTCCTGGCGACGCATCGCGTCGGTGCTCGGCCCCGAGCTCTTGAATCGGCCGCGGTAGTAGGCGATCGGATCATCCGGTACCGCTCGAACCACGGCCAGATCGCCCCGGTCGATCACCGCGACACGCCCGACACCCCATCGCTTGCGAATGGCTGCCGGCAGCGAGATGGACCCATTGGACGTGACGCGGACAATCGACGCCTCCGGTCCGATGCTGAGAGCATTCATATGATCATCCATAGATCCATCATATGAGCGGTATCCAGTCTCTACACGGCCAGTTCGGGCCGGGCTTTGTACTGGGCGAGGCACTCGGGGTTGGCCAATGCCTCGGTGTTGCGCACCTCGCGGCCGTTCACCACGTCGGCCACCGCGAGCTCGCTGATCTTGTTGCTGCGCGTGCGCGGCACGTCGGTGACCTGCGCGATGCGCGCGGGCACGTGACGCGGTGAGGCGTTGGCGCGCAGCCGCGCGCGGATCTCGGCCTGCAGCGCATGGGTGAGACGCACACCCTCGGCCAGCTTCACGAACAGGACGATGCGCGTGTCGTCGTCCCACTCCTGGCCGACCGCGACCGCCTCCACCACACCGGGGATGTGCTCGACCTGCACGTAGATCTCGGCCGTGCCGATGCGCACACCACCCGCGTTGAGCGTGGCGTCACTGCGACCGTGGATCACCATGCCCCCGTGCTCGGTCCAGGAGGCGAAGTCGCCGTGCGCCCACACGCCGGGGAAGCGTTCGAAGTAGGCGGCCGAGTACTTGCTGCCGTCGGTGTCGCCCCAGAAGCCCACCGGGGTGGAGGGGAACGGCCGGGTGCACACCAGCTCGCCCTTGCCCTCGGCGGCGGTGAGCGGATGACCGTCGGCCGAGTAGACCTCC
>CAZREK010000098.1:0-8297 GCA_964598965.1 uncultured Bifidobacterium sp.
GTCGAGGAACAGCGGCACCGTGTCGAGGCGGTTGATCGCCTTGCCGATCTTGGTCCAGTCGCTCTCCGCCAGGCGACCGGTGCGCAGCTTGGTGGACTCCACCTCGGCCTCGCCCGACAACACGCGTTGCGTCAGTTCGGCGTGCCCCATTTCCAGCGAGAACACCAGCACCGGCTTGTGCGTGCTCTTGGCCACGTGCGTGGCGATGCCCAGGCCAAGGGCTGTGTTGTGCACGAACAGGTCGGCCGCGACGAAGTTGTGCAGCTGAGGCACCGAGAAGTCGATCACTCGGTCCGTGCCCACCGCCGTGATCGAGGTGATGCGATCCCAGGTGATCGCCGGCGAGGCCCACCACCGCAACCGGTCGTCGTCGAGGACGGCCGCGAGCGCCGCGATGGTCTCGCGACGGGGCCGACGCCGATACGCGTGCCAGTTGTGCGAGCGGGGTTTGCCGGCAGCGGAACTGATGTCGGCCCATGAGCGCTCGCCCTTGGCCTTGATCACGTCGTCCCACACTTCCATGGGCAGGGTGTCGATCGTGTACTGCCCAGGAGGCGTGGCTGCTGCCTTGGCCGCAATCCGCTGCACCGCTTCGTGCTTGCCGAGGATTCCGATCTCACGGCAGAACACGGCGAGCGACGCGCCATCCATGATCTCGACCTCGAAGGCCCGACGACGCTGGCCGGCATACGCGACCCACCGAGTGCGGCGCTTGGAACGAATGCCGAAGCGCAACAACAAGTGCATGACGTCGAGCGACAACTGCTCGCTGACCGTCGCGTAACCCACGCGGGCGTACCCTGCAGCCGCCACCCAAGCAGTGCCGTCGGTGGCGAACAAGCAGTGCAGAAACCGCACCACCTGGTGCCGAGGAGCGGTGAAGATGGCCGCTGGCACACGCTTGGAATGAGCGTCGCAGCCCCACATGCCGTGCCGGCGCAGCATGGCTGTGACCGGGTTCTCCCGACCACCCGTGCGGCCGGCGGACAATCGCCATGTAGTGGCCGCACCAGCCGGTGCGTTGTGCACCAGGTCAACACCCATTGCCTTCGCCGCCCGGCGGGCGACGACCTCGACTTCCGGCAGGGCACTGGTGAGCGAGGGGGTTCGTGCGCCCGGCCCCACCGAACCATCGCCCAGCAGGAGTGCCAACAGATCGACCTCGGCGTCCGGAAGCGGCTGGTCGCCGAAGACTGGAAGCACGGCAGGTGCCGCGATGTCATCACCCACGACCAGTTGCTCGAGCGGCCGCCAGCCGTGTTGGCTGAGCAGCGGATGGCTGGCCGTGACCCGGATGCGGCGCCCGGCGCGTGTTTCGACCAGGAACACCGGCTTGACCCCGTCGTCCAGCAGATGGCTCGCCTCGGTCTCCACCAGCGAGCCGTCGTCGGCCAGTGACAGCAGGGCGACGTCGTTCCCGAGCGCGCCGTCGAACACCTCTGCCGCCGTGCGGACAGCGCCGGTGCGCGGGTCGACCATCGGCGTGTCCCAGGCCACGCACTTGCCCATTGCGGGCCGCGCACCCAGGATGTTGAGCGTGCTGGGCTGCAGGCCGGAGAGGATCTCGTCGAGGTCGTTGAACCCCGTGGCAGTACCGGTGATCGTGTCGCCGCGCTCGAAGGTCTCTTGCAGCTTGTCCATCGCCACCGGCAACAAGTCGCCCAGCGGGCGGGTGCTGTCGACCACGCGGTCCTCGGCGACCTCGAACACCTTGCTCTCCGCCTCGTCCAGCGCTTTGGTGACGTCGTCGGGTTCGAGGTAGGCGATCTCGGTGATCTCGCCGGCGACGCTGATCAGCCGGCGCAGCAACGCCGTGTCCTGCACAATCTTGGCGTAGCGGGTGGCGTTGGAGATGGCCGGGGTGGCGTTCTGCAGTTCCAGCAGCGCGGCCGCACCACCGACTTCGTCGAGCAGGCCGTTGCGACGCAGCTCGTCGGCGACGGTGACGATGTCGACCGGTTGGCCGGTGGCCATCAACCCGCGGACGGCCGAATAGATGTGCTGGTGCGACGGCTTGTAGAAGTGCTCGACGTGCAAGCCCAGTTCGGCCACCTGGCCGACGACCTCGCGGGACAGCAACAGCGCACCGAGGAGGCTTTCCTCCGCCGCCAGGTTGTGCGGAGGGACGCGCCCTTCGGCCCGCCGGGGGGCGGGACGGTCACGCCCAGCGGGGCCACGCACATCCGACATCGACGCCTACCTAACACGACCGATCCTGTGGATCGCTAGAGGGGTCAACCCTGTTGACGGGCTGTGGAAAACTACTTGCGTACGCAGACACCACAGCCCCGGAAGACACCGCAACGACGGGGCCACCGGGGCTGTGGACAACTCTGTGAACAACGGAGATCGGATGATCTCCGCGGATTACTTGGCGACCACCTCGAAGGTGATCGGGAACTCGACATCGGCGTGCAGACGGGCGGTGGCCGTGTACGTGCCGGTGGTCTTGACGTGGTCGACGTGCAACTTCTTGCGGTCGAGCGCCACCTTGGCGTCGGCCTCGACGGCCGCAGCCACATCGGCGGCGGTGACCGAGCCGAACAGGCGACCCTCGGCGCCGGCCTTCACCTTGATGGTGAAGGTGCGGGCGACCAGCGCCTTGGCGATGGTCTGGGCCGACTCGCGGTCCTGCGCGTCGCGCAGGTCGCGGGCACGGCGCATGGCCGACGCCTGAGCGACGGCACCGTCGCTGGCGGGAATGGCGTGCCCCTTGGGGAGCAGGAAGTTACGGCCGTAGCCCTCGGCGACCTCGACGATGTCGCCGCGCTTGCCGAGACCCTTGCGGTCGGAGCGAAGGATGAGCTTCATGATCAGGCCTCCACCGTCTCGTCAGCGCCGCCCTCGTCCTCGACGTCGGCGGACTCCAACTCGTTACCTTCCACCTGGCTGTCACGCACCTGGTCCTCGCCACGCTCGCGACGACCCTCGCCGTCGCGCGGCGGGCGCGACGTGCGGGTCTGAGCAACGCGCTTGGTGTACGGCAGCAGGGCCATCTCGCGCGAGTTCTTGATCGCGTTGGCGATCTCGCGCTGCTGCTGCACCGAGTTACCGGTGACGCGGCGGTTGCGGATCTTGGAACGGTCGCTCACGAAACGAGTGAGCAGGTTGACGTCCTTGTAATCGATGTACTCCACCTTGTCGGTGACGAGCACGCTGGTCTTCTTCTTGAACTTCTTCGGGTTGGCCCCTTCTTTGGGCGCCCTCGGCTTGTTCCGCTTGTTGGTTTCCTTGGCCATCGTCTATTGCTTTCTCAGAAATCTCGAATGTTGGTCAGAACGGCTCTTCGTCGCCGTACACGGGATCAGGGGCGCGGCCGCCACCGGAGTTGCCACCACCGAAGCCGCCACCGCCACCGCCGCCGCTGTTGCCACCGTCGCGACCGATCTTCTCGATCTCGGCGCGGGCCCAACGCATGGACGGGCCGATCTCGTCGGCGACGATCTCGACAATGGTGCGCTTCTGGCCTTCCTTGTCGTCGTAGCTGCGCTGCTCGAGGCGACCGGTGACGATCACGCGGTGGCCCTTGTTGAGCGACGCCGCAGCGTTCTCGGCCAAGGTGCCCCAGGCGACCACGTTGAAGAACGAGGTCTGTTCCTGCCACTCGTTGTTCACCTGGTAGCGACGGCTGACGGCCAGACCGAAGCTGGCAGTGCCGCGGCCACCGGTGGTGAAACGCAGTTCGGGATCGCGGGTGAGGTTGCCCACGAGGGTGACGGTGCTGTCGGCCATGGTGGTGGCTCCTTACGGTGAGGCGGCGTTCGCGCCGGAACGGCTCAGGCGCCGACCGGCATGCCGCGGCGCGTGGCCTCGGCATCGGGCAGACGCAGCAGCTTGTGACGAACCACGTCGTCCGCGATCCGCAGGGAGCGCTCGAACTCGTCGAGGGCGCCACCGGGGGCAACGACGTTCATGACGGCGTAGTAGCCGTACTCCTTCTTGTGGATCGGGTACGCGAACTGGCGCTTCCCCCACCAATCGGGCTTGCCGTGGACGCTGCCACCGGCCTTGGCGATGGAGTCGGAGACCGACTTCACCCACGCCTGGGCGGCAGTTTCTTCGAGATCACCATCGAGGATGATCATCAGCTCATAGGCACGCGACATGCGTGTGATTCCTCCCTTCGGACCCGGGGAGCACCCGGGGCCCCTCTGTGGGGCAGGGCCAATATGACCTGGGGAGTGTACCGGGGAAGACTGGACACCGTGTACGGCCAAGGGCGCCGGCAGAGGTTCATAGGGGTGACCTTGACAGGGGGGTGTGACGGGGTTTCGGAGAAAACCTGTCAGAACCGCCGCCAGGGCGGCTCTTGTCCGCCGATGAGCATCACTCGCGCCACCCTTGCCGCCCTCGCCACCGCCCTCCTCGTCACCGCCGGGTGCAGCGACGACGACCCCGTCACCAATGACACCCCCAGCGCAACAGCCGACCCCGCCACCATGGCGCCCGGCCCGGCGAGCACCGGCGCCGCACCCACGACCCCGTCCGACCCGGGAACATTCCCCGGATCGTTGGCGAACTTCGTCGGCACGGACGTCTGGATCGACCCGGTCGGCGGCGATGACGCCAACGACGGCGCCGACCGCAGCCGCCCCCTGCGGACCGTGGCCGAGGCCTGGAACCGCATTCCGCAGGGCACCGAACTGACCACGGGGTACCGGCTGCGGCTGCTACCCGGGCACTACCCCGAGGCCGAGTTGGTGCCCTACTGGGAGAACCGCCACGGCACGGACGCCGCGCCGATCATCCTGGAGGCCGTCGACGGCGCCCACACCGCGGTGCTGGAGGACGACCTCAACCTGTTCGACATCTCGTACTTCGCACTGATCGGCGTGGACATCGATGTGCACGGCGACGCCGTCCACTGCGAGCAGTGCGACCACCTGCTGATCCGCGACAGCGAGATCTCCGGCGGCGGCGACGCGCACGAGACGATCAAGGCCAACCAATCGCAGTACTTGTTCATCGAGAACGCCGACATCCACGGGGCCTACGAGAACGCGATCGACTACGTGGCCGTCCAGTACGGGCACATCACCGGGTCGCGCATTCACGACGCCGACGACTGGTGCATGTACGCCAAGGGCGGCAGCGCCTACCTCACCATCTCCGGCAACGAGGTCTACGACTGCGGCACCGGCGGCATCACCGCTGGTCAGGGCACGGGTTTCGAGTACATGGTCGCGCCGTGGCTGCAGTACGAGGCGTACGGCATCCGCGTGCTCGACAACGTCATCCACGACACCATCGGCGCGGGCCTGGGTGTCAACGGTGGCTACAACATCCTGTTCGCGCGCAACACGCTCTACTCCGTGGGCACCAACAGCCACTTGGTGGAGTTCGTGCACGGCGGGCGGAGTTGCGACGGCGACACCGACCGGTGCCGCGCCAACCGCGACGCAGGTGGTTGGGGGCCGGTGGCCGGCGACGAGGTGCTGATCCCCAACCGCCACGTGTTCTTCGTCGACAACGTGATCGTCAACCCGGCCGGGGTGCAGTCGCAGTGGCAGCACTTCGCCGTCCACGGGCCCGCCGACAACCCGACCGACAGCGGGGCACCCTCGCCCGCGGCGGCCGACGATGACCTGCGCATCATCGGCAACGTCATCTGGAACGGTGGGGCGGACATGCCGCTGGGGGTCGGTGACGGGCAGGGTTGCGAGGCTGCCAACCCGACCTGCAACGCGGAGCAGTTGCTGCGCGACAACCGGATCAACAGCTGGCAACCCGAACTACGCGACCCAGCCAACGGCGACTACCGACTGACGGAAGCGTCGGCGGCCGACCTGCCGCCCGCCACCCCGCTGCCCGACTTCGACTGGTCCGACGCACCAGTGGGAGTGCTGGCGCCGACAGCCTGGCTGTAGCCCTCGGCCGGCGAACCAGGACTACGGTGAGTGTCGTGGACCTGCACGAATGGATGCTCGCCGACCTCGCCTCGGTGCGGTCGAAACTGTTCGACACGGTCATCGCACTCGTGCCCCGCGACCAATGGCGCGACCAGGCGGACGGTGGCGGCGCCACGCTCAACGGGCTGCTGCTGCACCTCGCCCGCCATCAGGACCTGGCGGTCAACGCCGTCATCCGCGACCACGAGCCGCTGTTCCTCGACCACCGCGAGGCGCTCGGGCTGGGCGACGCGACGGTGCACGTGGGAATCGCCGAAGGCGAGGACCGCGAGGCCACCCGCCACGTGCACGCCGACGCGTTGGTGGACTACGTGGCAGCCGTGTTCGACCGCACCGAGACCTGGCTGAACGCGCTGGGCACCTTGGTGCTGGACAACGTGCCGCACACCGACCACCGGCTCACCCACCGCGCGCTGCTGCAACAGCACGACCTGCCGTGGTTGTACCGCATGTGGGCGGACAAGCCGATCTGGTGGCTGGTGCAGTGGCCGGTCATCGGCCACGGGCACGCGCACGTGGGTGAAGCGATCGCGCTGCGCAACCGGCTGGGCTACAGCCCGTTCTGAACCGTCGCGCCCCGCGTCGTCACAGGGCTCGCGCCTTGGGCGCGCCGCGCCCCACCGGCAGCACGCGCAACAGGTGGTGCCAGCGACAACCGACGCAGGCCTCCACCACGTAGGCGGTCAGTTCGTCGGGGCGCGCGTTCAACGTGCGCAGCTCCTCGGCCGTCGACACGCACCGGCCGTGCGACGGCAAGCGCGGCCCGAACACGTAGGTGACCAGGCGCAGTTCCTGGTCGGTGCAGATCGGGCATGGGATGGAGGCCGGTGAACCGACGTTGCGCGCGGCACGGATGAGTTCGGGGTGAGCATCGCAGACCTGGTCCTGGCGCAGGCGACCGCGGCGGAACTCGTTGATCAGGTGACGACGCGCGAGGCGGTGATCGACCACACCGTTCGTGCCCCGCAACGAGCCCATCCCGAAAGCCATGGATGCCGAGGCTACTGGCCTCGTCGCCGCCGCGACCCGCGCGGCCCGTCATCCCCCACGAAGCCCTGCTCACAGGCCACACTGGACCCTCATGGAGATTTCGTACGGCACGAACGTGGCCGACGACGCAGAGCTGCGCCTGTGCGGCGACATCAGCGGCAAGCGTGCCATCGAGCTGGGCGTGTCGTCGCCCCCGAACTCGATCGCCATGGCGTTGCAGGGTGCCAAGGCGATCGCGGTCGACCCCGACCCGCGCGCCATCGACGGACTGCGCGCCGCGGCAGAGCGCGCCGAGGTGCGGGTGGAGTGCCACCAGGGCGACCTCGCCGACCTCGGTTTCGCCACCAGCGCTTCGGTCGACCTCGTCGTCGCGGCTCATTCGTTGGTCGCCACCGACGACCTGCCGCGACTGCTGCGGCAGGTGCACCGCGTCCTCAAGCCCGGCTGCGCGTTCGTGGTCGCCACCACGCACCCGGTTGCGGTCATGTTCGACCAGACCCGCACCGCCAACCACGTGTACGCGCACGGGGTGCACAGTTTCGCCGAGCTGTACATGGCGTTCGAGCGCTCCAACTTCCACCCCGATGTCGTGCTGGAACTCAACGACCGCCGCGTTCACGATCCGTTGTGCCCGTCGGTGATGGTCGTCCGCGCCCGCAAGCTGGGCGTGTAGGTCACACCAGCGAGTACTCGGCCTCCACCAGCTCGGGTGGGCGCGGACGGCCGAACAGGTAGCCCTGACCACGGTCGCACCCCAGCTCGCGCAGCCGCGCCAGCTGCAAGGGCGTCTCCACGCCTTCTGCCACCACCGACAGACCCAACGAATGGCCGAGGTTCACCACTGCTTCGACGATGGTCGAGTCCTCGGTGTCGATGCCGAGACCGTTGATGAAGGTGCGATCGACCTTGATCGCTTCCACCGGGAAGCGCTTCAGGTAGGTCAGCGACGAGTAGCCGGTGCCGAAGTCGTCGACCGCGAGGTGCAGACCCAGACTGCGCAGGTCGCGCAGCGCGATGCTGGCCGCTTTCACGTCGGCCATCAGAGCGGTCTCGGTGATCTCCAGCCACAGGCCGTTGGCGGTCACGCCGGACTCGGCCAGCGCCTCTGCCACGACCTCGGCCATCCGCCCGCTCATCAACTGGCGGACGCTGACGTTGACCGACACGGACAGGTCGGCGAAGCGCGGGTTGCCGTTGCGCCACTGGCCCAGCTGCACCAACGAGGACCGCAGCACCGCTGACCCCACGTCGCTGATCAGCCCGGTCTCCTCGGCCATCGGGAGGAACTGCTCGGGCCCCAGCAGGCCACGGTCGGGGTGGCGCCAGCGAGCGAGCACTTCGAAGCCGACCAACTGACCCGACGCGAGCTCCACCACCGGTTGGTAGTACGGGACGATC
>CAZREK010000099.1:0-8297 GCA_964598965.1 uncultured Bifidobacterium sp.
ATCATCGACTACGAGAGCTGATCCACTTCCAAGAAATCAGCAGGAGCGGCCCGCCCTCAACGGGGCGGGCCGTTCCGCGTCTGGCGGCGGACACGCAGGCCGGAGTCGACGGTGAACACGATCAACCCGACCCACACCAGCGCGAACCCGATGAGGCGATCGGTGGGCATCGGTTCGTGGTACATGGCCCAACCGATGAGGAAGTTCATCGACGGGACGAGGTACTGCAACGGGCCGATGATGGTGAGCGGCACGCGGTGGGCGGCGAAGGCGAACATCATCAGCGGCACCACCGTCGCGATGCCGGTCGCGGCGGCGAGGCCCAACTGCAGGCCGCTGGCCGAGTGCGGAATGCTGTCGGACCGACCGGCGAGCGCGATCACGGTGACGATGGCCGGCAGCACGAGGACGAACGACTCGCTGGCCATGCTCTGCGTGGGCGACAGCGAGATGCCCTTCTTGATGAACCCGTACGAGGTCCAGGAGGCGGCGATCACGAGAGCCAACAGCGGCACACGACCGTAGGAGATGGTGAGGACCACCACCGATGCCGCGGCGAAGGCCAATGCGATCTTCTGCGCGCGGCGCAGCGGTTCGTGCAACGCCACGACGCCCACGGTGACCGTGGTGAGCGGCGCGATGAAGTAGCCCAGTGCCGTCTCCAGCACGTGGTCGTGCACGACGGCCCACACGTAGGCAGTCCAGTTCACCGTCAGCAGCACGGCTGCCAGACCGACCGTGCGCAGGGTGCGCCGGTTGCCGAACACCTGGCCCAGATCGCCCCAGCGGCGTGTGACGGTCAACACCAACACCATGACCGCCGCCGCAGAGGTGATCCGCCAGCCGATGAGTTCGAAGGCGTCGAAGTGTTCGAGCTGCTTCCAGTAGATGGTCAGCAAACCCCAAATGCCGTAGGTGACCAGGCCGACGGCGACGCCCTTGCCTTGTTCGTGGTGGCGCTGGTGCCCAGGTTCGTCGGCCGCCATCAGGCGACCAGGGCCAGCGCGAGGTGGTTCAGCGCGGCGGCGCGACGGAACTCGACACGCGGGTCCTGGTGCAACGTGTCGTGGAGGAAGCAGAAGCTCAGCCCGGACTGTGGGTCGGCCCAGCACAACTGTCCGCCTGCGCCGGCGTGGCCGAACGCTCGCGGCGCAGCGGGGAACCAGCGGTGCAGGTGGTAACCGTCGTTGCCGGCGACCACACCGGCGATGGTGCGGTTGGCGGGGACACCGTCGCTGACGTTGATGCTCGCGTTGCGGATGGTGCCGATGGCGTCGGCCAGCCATTCGTCGGGCAGTGCCCCGGTGGAGTTGTGCAAGAACTGCTGGTACACGGCGGCGATGTCGACGGCGCGGGCGACCGCCCCGCCACCCGGCACGCCGACCGTCTGGACAGAGCGCTCGTTGAGCAGCAGCAGCGCGTCCGGGCCGATGGTGACATCGGGGACCAGATCGTCGCGGCCGTAGGTGGCGACGAGGTCGGTACGGTCGGTGGGCACTTCTCCCGTCGCGTGCACCAGCCGCGGCACGCGGACGTCGGGCCCCAACAGGCGCGGCGCGCCGGCGGGCGCCACCACGCGGTCGTGGACGACGTCGAGGAAGTTGCGTCCGCTGAGCGTCTCGATCAGCTCGGCGATGACCCAGTGGGCGCTGGTGGGGTGGTACTCGGTGCGTGTCCCCGACGCCCAGTCGAGCGTCCACTCGGCGAACGCGGCGCGGCGCCCTTCGGAGGTGCCCCAGCGGTCGGGCCACAGGGCTGCCTGCGGGAACCCACCCTGCATGGTCAACAACTGCAGGATCGTGGTGTCGGCCTTGCCATGATGCCCGAACTCGGGCAAGTAGCGGGCGACGGGAGCGGTGAGCTCGAGGGTGCCGTCGGCGAGGTGCGGCAGGAGCGCCATCGCCACCAGCGGCTTGGTCGCCGAGTAGATGACGAACGTGTCGTCGTCGGCGGCGTCACCGAAGGACCGTTGGGCGACGATGGCGCCCTCGAAGCCGATCGCAACTTGGGCCGCAGTGGAGTGTCCACTGTCGATCTCCTGCTGGATGCGGGCGTAGAGGTCGTCGAGGTGCTCGGGGGCGAAATGGCTCATCGGTGCACACGCTAGGTCAGGGACCCAGTCGCACCACGCGCTCGCGTGGAGGTGGCCGGCTGTGCGAGGCTGGTGTCATGGTGGCCGCGTCGTCGTCCAAGAACTCGACCTTGATGGTGGCGCTCGCCACTGCTGTCCTCATGCTGATCAGCGGCGTCGGGGGTTTCCTCGTCTTCCGCGACAGCACCTCGTCCACCGCTGGTGGGGGAGTCGAACTGGGGCCCCTGGCCGGTGGCGGTGGCAACGCTGTCACCACGACCACGTCGGCGGCCACGGGCAGCACTGCGGTCGGCACCACCGTGCCTGCCGGCTTCGTGCTCGACACGCCTGCGTTCACCGTGGTCTTCCCGGTTGCCCCCTCGGCGACCGATGCCCCCACAGCATGGAACGGCGTGCCCGTGCCCGGCACCCAATGGGCGTTGGCCGACGCGGGCTACACGCTGTACGCGTCGACCTATGACTATGGCGGTGTCGTCGGCACGGCGGGGTTCGACATCCAGCAGTTGCTCGACTCTGTGGTGGTGAGCCGTGCGACAGAGGGGTCGACGGTGGTCGCGAACGAGAGCATCACCATCGGCACGGACATGGCACGCAGGGCGCAGATCCAGGCCTCGGACCACGCGGTGGTGCTGACCGCGGTGTTCCACGGCACGATCCTGGCGGTGGTGCAAGCAGATGTCGCTGCGGGTGATGCTCCTGTGGCCTACACCACGGCAGTGGCCTCGCTCACCTGGAAGTAGTGTCGTCCGCATGGCGGATGACGGATCGGTGAGGCTGACGCACATCCTCGGCGCACTTGTCGCGGCCGCGGCGATCGCGGCATCTGCAGTGGGCAGTTACTTGGGTGCCAACGTCATCCTGCGTGACATCGATCGCTCGCTGGGGCTCGGGCCGGACGTGCCGCTGACCGAACAGGGCCCAGAGGACGGCGTGGCGCGGACTGACAAGTTCGTGCTGGTGCTGCCGCACCCTGTGGAGCGGACCACCGAGCAGTCAGTCCGCCCCAGCGGAGAGGTGTTGATGGTGACGGCATGGCGGCCGACGAACGACGACGAAGCCCCGGCCGTCTCCGTGTACACGTACGAGCTGCCGGTGCCGATCGCTGACCAGGAGCAGTTGCAGCTGGCTCTCGCCGCAGAGGCTCACTCGATCGCAGCGTCGCTGGGCACGATCAACTGGGAAGACGCATGCCCGGTGATGGGCGATGCCGCAGCCTGTGTGTCGTTCAACATCTTTTCGGTGGTCGGAAAGGTGACGACCATCGGGCATGGCTCGACCGTCGTCGACATTGTCACGCTGGGCTCCAGCCCTGAGAACGCAGCGCGGCACGAGCTGGTGGTGCAGACCCTGGCCTGGTTGTCCTGAGCACTCTGGGGCAGGTCGGAGCCGGCGCACTAGCGTCGTGTGGCGATGGACATCACCACGACCTCCGAGTGGGCGGCACTGGTTGCGGCACCGCGGACCCCGCACCTGCGTGAGCTGTTCGCGACCGACCCCATCCGCGCGCAGCGCTACCTCACTCAGGCGGCCGATCTGCGCATCGATTGGTCGAAGCACTGCATCGACGACGAGATCGTGGCGCGGTTGCTCGCGGTGGCGCGTGTGGCGGGTGTGGAGCAGCGGCGCGATGCCATGTTCGCCGGCGAGGCGATCAACGCCACCGAGGGTCGTGCGGTGCTGCACACCGCGCTCCGCACGCCGCGCGGCACGCCTGTGGTGGTGGATGGCGTCGACGTGGTGCCCGAGGTGCATGCGGTGCTCGATCGCATGGGCCAGTTCGCGGCGAGAGTTCGCAGCGGGCAATGGCGCGGCGCGACGGGCGAAGCCATCCGCACCGTGGTGAACATCGGGATCGGTGGCAGCGACCTCGGCCCGGCGATGGCCTACCTCGCGCTGGAGGCGTTCGCCGACGGCCCGGCCTGCAGGTTCGTCAGCAACGTGGACGGCGCCGACCTGCACTCGAACCTGCGTGGCCTCGACCCTTCCACGACGCTGTTCGTCATCAGTTCCAAGACGTTCACCACCATCGAGACGATCACCAATGCGAAGGCCGCGCGGACGTGGCTGACGACGGCTCTCGGCGACGATGCCGTCGCGCAACACTTCGTGGCCGTCAGCACCAATGCGAGCAAGGTGGCCGAGTTCGGGATCGACACGGCCAACATGTTCGGGTTCTGGGACTGGGTCGGTGGCCGCTATTCGGTGGACTCGGCGATCGGCCTGTCGTTGATGCTGGCCATCGGTGCCGAACGATTCGGCGAGTTCCTGGCCGGCTTCCACGCGATCGACACGCACTTCCGCTCTGCGCCGCTCGCGGAGAACGCCCCTGTGCTGATGGCGATGCTGGGCATCTGGTACCACGACGTGCTCGGAGCGGCGACCAAGGCGGTGCTGCCGTACTCCCACGAGCTGCGTCGCTTCCCGGCGTACCTCCAACAGCTGGACATGGAGAGCAACGGCAAGCGGGTCCGCCTGGATGGGGGAGACGTCTCGGTGGCCACCGGCCCGGTGGTGTGGGGCGAACCTGGCACGAACGGTCAGCACGCGTTCTACCAACTCCTGCACCAAGGCACGCATCTCGTGCCGGTCGACTTCATCGGCTTCGCTCGGCCGAACCATCCTCTCGTCGAGCAACACGACCTCTTGATCAGCAACCTGTTCGCGCAAGGTGAAGCGCTGGCGTTCGGCAAGACCGCCGCCGAGGTTGCCGCGGAGGGGAACCCGGCCGAACTCGTCGCGCACAAGACATTCCCCGGCAACCGGCCCAGCACGACGATCATGGCGCCGCGGCTGACACCGGATGTGCTCGGCCAGTTGATCGCGCTCTACGAACAGATCGTGTTCGTGCAGGGTGTGGTGTGGGGCGTGAACTCGTTCGACCAGTGGGGTGTGGAGTTGGGCAAGGTGCTCGCCAACCGCATCACGCCCGAGCTGACCGCGGCCGACTCACCCGCTCACGATGCCAGCACGTCGGCGCTCATCGAGTGGTACCGCCGGGAACGGCAGCGCTGACCGCGGCTGCCAGTTCTTCCGGCAGTTTGACCATCAGCGCCATTCCGCCCGACCCCGTGCGCACCACGACCGACGGGACGAAGAGCACGGCCTTGCGGCCGGGGAAGTCGAGCGTGCGCGTGACCTCGACCGTCGTGTCGGGTTGCAGGACGAGCGTGTGCGTGCGCGCCGGACGGCCGAGGGTGTAGATCAACCGTCCGGGATGCACGGCGACAGCGCCAGAGCCGCGGACCAAACCGCCTTCGGTTCCGTAGGCGCCCACGAGGCGAGCGACGGTGACGTACGACGCGCCAAGCTGCTCGGCGGCGTCGAGTGCCCGCCGGGTGGCGCTCTTCGCAGCGAGACTGATGCTGGCGACGAGCGCGAAGGTCATCAGCAGGATGCCGACCACGATCAGCAGGGTGCTCATCGGCCGGGGACCTTGGCGAACACAGCCTTGAGATAGGCGCCCTCCGGGAAGGTGACCGGATGGTCCACCGCATGGCCGGTGCGTCGCCATTCGTCCAAGGGCCGCCCAGCTTGTGCCGCAGTGTGCGCGACAGTGCGGTGGAACTCCTCGGCGGTCACCCTGCTGCTGCACGAGGCTTGTACGAACCACCCGTCGGACCGCACCAGGCGTACGCCTCGTTCGGTGAGCCGTGCGTAGGCTTCCAGCGCGCGAGCGACGGACTCCTGTCGCGGGGTGAACGACGGTGGGTCGATGATCACGATGTCGAACCGTTCGCCGTTGCGGTGCAGGCGGTCGAGTACCTCGTACGCGTCGCCGGCGAGCGGCCGCAGCTTGCACGCGGCGACGGTCGGATCGGCGGAGTTGTGTGCCATGTTGCGCGCCGCAACTGCGAGCGTCGGTTCGCTGATGTCGACCGCCGTGACATTTGTGGCCCCTCCCGCGGCGGCGTGCACGCTGAAGCCGCCGGTGGCGCAGAACACGTCCAGCACTCGCGCCCCATCTGCCAGCCCGCGCACGATCGCCCGGTTGTCGCGCTGGTCCAAGAACGCACCGGTCTTCTGACCGGCAACGAGGTCGGCCTCGAACGTGAGCCCGTTCTCGCGGTACAGCACCGGCTCGGTCGGGGCAGTGCCGAGCAGCGCGTCGCCCTCCTCGAGGCCATGCAACGCCAGGGGATCGAGGTTGCGTGCGTGCCGCAGCACCAACGCCCGTGGGTGCAGCAGGTCGTCGATCGCGCCCACGACATCGACGAGGTGCGGTACCCAGATCGGGCTGTAGAGCTTCAGCACCAGGCAGTCGGCGTAGCGATCGAGGATCAACCCGGGGAAGCCGTCGTTCTCGCCGTTGACGATGCGGTATCCGTCGGTGTTGCCGTCGGCGGACAGCGCGGCGCGGCGCTCGATGGCCGCCGACAGGCGTTGGTGCCAGAAGGCGCGATCGACGGTGGTGGGTCGACCGTGGTGGAGGACCTTGAGACGAATGACGCTCTGCGGGTCGTACAGCGCGATGGCCGCGAACTTGCGGTCGGTGTCGAACACGACTGCGAGGTCGCCCGCGTGCCCGTCACCCTTGACCGACTCGATGGAGCGGTCATAGACCCACGGGTGCCCACCCTTGATCCGTCGCAAGGCGTCGGGGGTGACTCGCACCGCCAAACGAGTGGCCGATGGGCGAGGCAGTCGGGACAAGCTGGTCACTGGTCACAGGGTAGGGGATGTTCGCGGTGGGGGCGCTGAATCGGGCAGAGTGTGGGACGTGACTGAATCGGATGACATCACCACAATCGAACGCATCGGTGTCGTCGGTGCGGGCCTGATGGGTTCGGGCATCGCCGAAGTGTGTGCTCGCGCGGGTCGTAACGTCGTGGTGCTGGAGGTCTCGCCGGAGGCCTGCGAGCGTGGCCGCAGCCGACTCGTTGGCAGCCTCGACCGCGGTGTCAGGTCCGGCAAGCTGGACGAGGCAAGCCGCGATGCGGCGCTGGCATGCCTGACGTTCACCACCGACTTCGCCGACTTCGCCGACCGACAGCTGGTGGTGGAGGCTGTGGTCGAGGACGAGTCGTTGAAGACGGAGATCTTCCGCAAGCTCGACGCCGCGGTGAAGGATCCGGCCGCCATCCTGGCCAGCAACACCAGTTCCATTCCGATCATGAAGCTCGGCATCGCGACCCAGCGCCCCGAGCAGGTGATCGGCATTCACTTCTTCAACCCGGTGCCGGTCCTGCGCCTGGTCGAACTGGTGACGTCATTGCTGACCTCGCCGCAGACCGTGCAGCGCGCCAACGACTTCGCTGCCGGCGTGTTGAACAAGCGAGTGATTCGCAGCCAGGACCGCGCCGGCTTCATCGTCAACGCGTTGCTGATTCCCTACATCTTGTCCGCGATCCGCATGATGGAGTCCGGGTTCGCCACCGCCGACGACATCGACGCCGGAATGGTGGAGGGCTGCAACCATCCGATGGGTCCGCTGCACCTCGCCGATCTGATCGGCCTCGACACCACGATGGCTGTGGCCGACAGCCTCTACGCAGAGTTCAAGGAACCGCTCTACGCCTCGCCGCCGCTGCTGTCCCGCATGGTGGAGGCCGGTCTGCTGGGCCGCAAGTCAGGCCGCGGCTTCTACGACTACCAGGCTCGATAGGGGTTCAGCCATGGCGGACGCGCTGGAGCGGATCACCAACCTGGTGGCACTGCTGCTGTCGGCGCGCGAGCCGATGACGCTGGACCGCATCGTCAACGAACTCGCCGGTCAGTATCCGGATGCGGTGGTCGCGCAACGTGGAGCGTTCGAACGCGACAAGGCGCTGTTGCGCGAGATCGGTGTGCCACTGGAGAGCGAAGTGTTGTCGGGTTCCGACGCCGGCCGCACCCGTTACTGGATCGACCGGGCGAAGTACGAACTCGCCGATCTGCGCCTCGAACCCGACGAGCAGGCTGCGCTGCAGATGGCGGTCGCCGCGGCGCGTCTGGCCGACGCGCAGTTCGGGCTGCTCAAGCTGGGCGGCGAACTCGACTCGGCCCCGGTGGTGATGGCCAACATCCCGGAGCTGCCGGCGCTGCCGCAGTTGCGCGAAGCGGCCTCGGGACGAAGTCGCGTGCAGTTCCGCTACCGCGACAAGGAGCGCTCGCTGCAGCCGTACTCGTTGCTGCTGCGCGAGGGCTACTGGTACGTGGTCGGGCTGGATGAGGATCAAGATGAGGTCCGCACGTATCGCGTGGATCGCATCGAAGGTGCCGTGGAGGT
>CAZREK010000100.1:0-8203 GCA_964598965.1 uncultured Bifidobacterium sp.
GCTGGCGCGAGCAGCGCGAGCCGAGGGTCTCACAGTGGTCCCCGCGCTCTAGCGGTTCAGCCGACCTCGGCGTGCTCGGCACCCAGGCGACCGTCGACGATCTCCACGGTGCGGTCCGCGTAGTGCGTCATGCGGCGGTCGTGGGTGACGATGACGGCGGCCGTGTCGCGGGCCTTCATCTCCGTACGGATGAGATCCATCACCTGCTCGCCGATCTTGGTGTCCAGCGCAGAGGTGGGCTCGTCGAACAGCACCAGGCGCGGGTTGTTGAACAGCGCGCGACCGATGGCCACGCGCTGACGCTCGCCACCGCTCAGCTGGCTGGGCAGGTTCTTCGTGCGGTGCCCCAGACCCAGTTCCTCCAGCAACTGGCGGGCGCGGGCCTTGGCCGCCTTGCCACCCTTGCCGCCACCCAACTCGTCGACCACCAGCAGGTTCTGCTCGGCATCGAGGAAGGGCACCAGGTTGACCGACTGGAACACGAAGCCGACGTTCTCACGGCGGAACTTGGTGAGCTCGCGGCCGTCGTGGCCGGTGATGTCGATGCCGTTCACGACCACGCTGCCTTCCGTGGCCGACAGCAGGCCGCCGGCGATGGACAGCAACGTGGTCTTGCCCGAACCCGACGGGCCGAGCAGGGCGACGATCTCGCCGTGCTCCACCTGCAGAGTTGCATGGTCGAGGGCGACGATCTCGTCGTCACCGTTGCGGTACACCTTGCGGACATTGCGCAGGTCGAGCACGCTCATGCGGGCACCTTTCTCATGACGCGGTTCCGATCGCGGATGCGGGGTCGATGCGAGTGACGCGGCGCAGGGAGATTGCGCTGCCGAGGGCGGCGGCCACCAGTACACCGACGAATGTGAACAGGAAGCGGCTGGGTTCCAGCTGCAGCGGCACCTTCGCAGGGATCGCCGCGGCAGCACCGAGCGCCAGCGCCGAGCCGATGACGAACGAGATGAGCGCCACCACCAGCGCCTGCAACAGCACGCCCACGAACAGACGACGGGTGCTGGCACCGATGGCCTTCAGCACGCCGTACAGGCCGATGCGTTCGATGGTCAGCAGGCTGAAGAACAGACCGACCACCGCCAACACCACGATCAAGGTGGTGTAGATGATCTGGTTGAACGTGTCGCGCTGCTGCTTCACGCCGGGCAGTGCCAGCACGGCATCGTCGATCGTCAGCGTGGACGTCGCGTCGGCGGTCGCAGCATCGATCGTGTCGGCCAATGCAGATGCCGAGCCGTCGCCCTTCACCACCAACGCTTGCACCACACCGTCGGACACAGCGGAGTCCGGGCGGTTCGCGTTCTGCACGTCGCGCCACGTGTGCAGGTTCACCCACACGGCGCTCTGCAGCAGGTAGTTCGTGTCATCGGTGAAGCCGATGATCTTCACCGGCGTTTCCGCGGGGCCGACCAGAATGGTGTCGCCCTTGCTGACGCCGTAATCCTGCAGGCTGGAGTCGGCGACCCCCTCACCATTCGCCGCCGGTGCACCCAGGCCCGCCGGCGGCATCTCGTAGCCGGCAATGACGACATTGGCGAGCTCGCTCTCGCCCGGCACCTGCGCACCGAGGAGCACGAACCCGAGGCCGCCCACATCCGTGACGCCGTCGACGGCCTCGACCTGCGTACGCAGGTCGGGGGTGATGCGGCTGCGCAGGAAGGAGTCGCGCGAGCTGGACGAGTACACGATCACATCGCCGCGCTGGGCACGAATGGCGCCGGTGGAGCCAAGGTACAGACCGTCCAACAGACCACCGAGGAACAACAGCAACGTGGTGAGGAAGGCCAGTACGACAGTAGCGACGACGAAGCGGCTGGGGGTGCGGCGCATTTCGCGCATCGGCAGCTTCACAGGTGCACACCTCCGCCCGTGGTGGCCGCGATCGGCTCGATGCGCAGCACTCGTCGGATGGCCACCAGTGAGGTCAGCAGCGCGAGCGCGAGCACGATCGCCGAGGTCACGATCGTGGGCACGACCTCCACGTGCACACCGAGGTTCTTCACGCCCTGCAGCGCGCCGGCGTACAGACCGAACGCCACCACCGAGCCGAGGACGGTGACCAGCACCACCTGCACCAGCAGAGTGCGTACCAGCAGACCAGCCGGTGCTCCGATCGCGCGCAGCAGGGTGAGCGCGGAGGCCTTCTGGAAGGTGATGATCAGGAAGAACAACCCGGTCACCAGCGGCACCACCAAGTAGAAGAGCAGCAGGATCACCGAGAAGCTCTGGCGCACGCTGCTGACACCGGGGGACCCGTCGACGGCCTGCTGACGAGTCATCGGCTCCACACCGTCCACCGTGGCCGCGATGCGATCGACGACGGTCTGCGGCGACACACCGTCGGCGACATCGATCGCGATCGCGGACGGCAGGATCTGCTCCGCGTCGGGGTTGCGCGTGCGCTTGGCGGATTCGTAGGTCGCCCAGTTGACGAACAGCACCGGGCTGACCGAGTAGTTGATGTCGCGGGCGATGCCGACGATCGTGATCTGCACGCCGTCGGGCCGCACCTGCACGACATCGCCGAGGTCGTAACCGTCCTCGCGGTCCTTCTCGCTGGCCACGGCTTCACCGTCGGCCTCGGGCAGGCGGCCCTCGATCAGCGTGGTGGGTGCACCCGGGCGGCCGAGTTCGTAACCGAACAGGACGGTGTCGCGCTCCTTGCCGCCAGCGGTGACGGTGAAGGTGGCCTCGCCGAGAGGCGCCGCATCGGCGACCCCCTCGATGGCAGCGATCGCGGCTTGCTGGTCGGGGAGGATGATCGACCCCTCCAGGTTCTTGCGGGCCTGGCCGTTGTAGACCAGCACCTCACCGGATTGGTGCTTGATCGCCCCGATGAACTGGTTCACCAGGCCGGTCAACAGCGTCTGTTGAAAGAGGATGAGGAACACCAAGAGGCCCACCGCACCGGTGAGGAGCGCGAAGCGCACCTTGGCTCGTTTCATCTCCTGGACTGCGAGGAACATGCGCCCCCAGTCAACAGGAGGGCGCCGCCCGACATTCCGCGCCTCCGCTGAAACTTCCGTCACTCTTTTCGGCCTAGCCTCGCGACATGGAACCTCACGTCACCCCGCTCGCCGACATCGCGCCCAAGGTCGCCACGGCCCGCGTTGCGTACGCTGCCGGCACCACCCGCCCTTACGCGTGGCGCAAGGACACGCTCGATCGCATGGCTGATCTGCTGCGCAAGCACGAGCAGAAGCTGCTCGATGCGCTGGCCGCCGACTTCGGCAAGCCGGCCTTCGAGGCCTGGTTCACGGAGATCGCGTTCGTCCTCAACGACATCGCGCACACTCAGGCGCACCTGCGCGGCTGGATGCAGCCGGAGAAGGTGTACACGCCGCTGGCGTACAAGCCGTCCAAGTCGTTCGTCGTGCCCGAGCCGGTGGGCGTGGTGTGCGTGATCGCCCCCTGGAACTACCCGGTGCAGCTGCTGCTGTCGCCGATGGTGGCCGCGATCGCCGCGGGCAACGCCGTGGTGGCCAAGCCCAGCGAGCTCGCACCGCATGCGTCCGCCGCCCTCGCCGCGTTGATCAACGAGATGGGCGACCCGGCGATCACTGTCGTCGAAGGCGGTGTGGCCGAGACCACCGAGCTGCTCGCTCAGCGCTTCGATCACATCATCTACACCGGCAACGGCCGCGTCGCTCGCATCGTCATGCGTGCCGCTGCGGAGAACCTCACCCCGGTCACGCTCGAGCTGGGCGGCAAGACGCCGGCCATCGTCAGCCGCAACGCCAACATCGAGGTCGCCGGCCGCCGCATCGCGTGGGGCAAGTTCGTCAACGCTGGTCAAACCTGCATCGCGCCCGACTACGTGTTGGTGGAGGAGAGCGTTCACGACCAGCTCATCGAGGCCATCGACAAGTCGATCAAGAGCTTCTACGGTGACGAGCCTTCGCAGAGCGCGGACTTCACCCGCATCGTCAACTCGCCGCACTTCCACCGCCTGGAGAAGCTGCTCGACAGCGGCAAGGTGGCCATCGGTGGCACCACCGATGTCGACACGCGCTACATCGCCCCGACGGTGCTGGTGGACGTGAAGCCCGACGACCCGGTGATGGGCGAAGAGATCTTCGGCCCCATCCTGCCGGTGTTGAAGGTGGGCTCGCTGCAAGCAGCTGTCGACTTCGTCAACGATCGCTCGGCCGAGGGTGACAAGCCGTTGGCGCTGTACAGCTTCAGCGACAACGCAGCGGACAACGACCTGGTCGTCGGCGGGGCCACCAGCGGTGGCGCCTGCGTGAACGGCACCCTGTACCACGTGGCCAACCTCAACCTGCCCTTCGGCGGCGTGGGCGAGAGCGGCATGGGTGCGTACCACGGCAAGGCCGGGTTCGACACGTTCAGCCACCGCCGCGCGGTGCACACCCGCAGCACGAAGCTCGATCCGGCGATGACCTACCCGCCCTACACGGACAAGAAGGCGAAGTTGGTGCGCAAGGGCATGGCGATGACCGACCCGCGCGATCGCCTGGCCAAGCTGCGCAACCGCTTCCGCCGCGTCTGACCGGTCAGGTGCTGAGCAGCATCTCCACGTGACGCTGGAGTTGCTCGATGCCGGTTCCCTTCGACGCGCTCACCCACATCACGTCGCCGGGGTCCAACTCGCACGCCTTGGACAGGTCGCGCTTGCGCGTCGCCAGCTTCGACGGCTTCACCTTGTCCAGCTTGGTGGCCACGATCATGTGCGGCACCCCGCTGGCGCGTAGCCAGTCCAGCATCTGCAGGTCCAGCTTGGTGGGGCCGATCTCGCCGTCCACCAGCACCAGCACCATCTCCAGCGCCTCGCGTTCCAGCAGGTAGCCCTCGATCATCCCCTGCCAACCGGCGCGCTCGCGGCCGGGAACCTTGGCGTAGCCGTAGCCGGGCAGGTCGACCACCGTCGCGCCGGAGGGCAGCGTGAACAGGTTCAGCAACTGCGTTCGGCCCGGTGTGTTGGACACCTTGGCCAGTTGGCGACGATTGGCGAGCGCGTTGATCAGCGACGACTTGCCGACGTTGCTGCGCCCGACGAAGGCAACTTCGCAGGGCGACGCCGGCAGATCGACGTGGCGCTTGGCGGAAGTGACGAACGAGAGCTGCAACGGCACCAGGACACCGTAGACGGTGAACCGCCGATCACCTCACGAGGTGACGGTCGAACTCGTCGGTGGTCAGCAGTTGCAGGTCGCTGGTGATCAGGCAGCCGCTGTAGCCAGGGCGCTCGGACAACCACTGCAAGCCGTCGATACCCATCACGTAGATCGTGGTGGCGTACGCGTCGGCCTCGGCCAAGTCGGGGCCGACGACGGTGGCGCTGGCCAGGGTGGTGGTCGCCTCGCCGCGCCGAGGGTCGTAGATGTGGGCCCCGCGTTCGTAACTGCCGCTGGTGGCAACGGCGTTGGTGCCGTCCAGTTGCAGTACGAACGCGAGGCCGTTGGCGGCGGCAGGGTGGCGGACCCCTACTCGCCACGGTCGGTTGTCGTGGTCGCGGCCGCCGAGGGCGATGTCGCCACCGGCGTTGATGCAGTAGTCGCGGACGCCGGCGGCTTGCAGCATGTGGGCGGCGCGTTCGACGCTCCAGCCCTTCACATAGCCGCACGGGTTGAAGCGAGTGCCGTTGGGTGACGGCAGCGACCACACGTCGAACACTCCGCCGGTTTCGGCGTCCAGTTCGCCGCAGCGCTGCAACACCTCACGCATGTCGTCGCTGACGACCTCGTCGGTGGGTGCCAACTCACCACGGCCGATGCGGGTGACGGTGCTGTCCTCCTTGAAGGGGCTGAACTCGGCATCCACCTGGTGGAACCAGGCCACCAACTCGTCGATCAGTGAGCGGTCGTGCGAGTCCACCACGTCGATGCTGATGGAGGTGCCCATCACGGCTTCCACGTGGTGCAGGCTCATCGTGATCAGGCCAGACCGCTGGCTGCCTTGGCCGCGTCGATCGCCGACTGCAGCGAGGCCCGGTAGCTCTTGGAGGTGTAGGTGGCGCCGCTGACGGTGTTGACGTCGGCGCTCTGGGCGGAGACGGCCTCGCTGATCAGCGTGGGCAGGGCGTACTGGTTGATGCGCACGCTGCGCCCGTCACCATCGGGGTAGCTGAGGATCTGCACGTCCACCAGCTGGCCACCCGAGTAGACCGCCTGCACCTGCACGGTGCCCCAACGGTTGCTGTTCGCCTCGCCCACGTACGTGCCGTCCAGGATCTGGCCGGTGGTGGCGGCCGCCGTGGTGGCCGTGGTGGCCGCTGTCGTGACGCCGGTGCCTACGGCCGTGGTGCCCGTGGTGGCCGTCGTGGGGGTGGTGGCCAAGGTGGCCGCCGTGCCGCCGGTGAGCACGATCGAGTCGCCCTGCGCTTGGCTGTTCTGGGCGAACATCGCCGCCAGGCCGCCGGTGGCCAGCGCGCTGAGCACCAGCGAAGCGACCTTGGCACCCTGCGCGGGCTTGCCCTTCTTGCCAGCGGGACGCGAGCCAGGACGCCCAGGCGCACCGTTGCGTGCCTGCAGAGCGGCGAGGCGAGCGTTCGCCTCGGCCGACACCCCGCCGGCCGCGGGGAGGCGGGTTGGCCGGGGGGCATCGGTCGGGCGGGGAGCAGCGGCCTGGCGGGGAGGTGCCGGTCGCGCGCCCGGGTTGGGCGGGGGCAGCGGGCTGCGCCGCTGCTCGAGCTGTTGCAGGCGCAGCAGCGGGTCGATGACCTGCGCGCTGCGAGGTGTGGTGCGCGGGTTGTTGCGCGAGTTGGAGCGGGGGTTGCTCATGACGAGTCCTTGGGGGTCAGGCGGCGGCCAGAGCACGGCGGCGCTGTGCGATTCCGATGAGGCGGATGGAGATGGGGTAGATGCTGATGCCCACCAGCAGGGCCAGGCCCCGGGTGAACGACAGCGAGAGCGAGTCGCTGCCCGCTTGGTAGGCGTGCATCGCGGTGAGGACGGTGGCGGGCACCGAGATGAGGTGCGACAGGTGCCAGGCCTTGCGCGGCAGGCGGCGGCGGATGCGAGCCATCGAGGGCACGACCACCACGACGAACATCCAGAACGCCACCACGCCCCAGCCGATCGCCCAGCCGACGGCCGAGCTGGGCACGAACAGGTCGATCAGGCGCAGGCCCGTCTGGCTGTCCATGACGGAGAGCAGCATGTGCGCCCCGATGAAGCCGAGCGTGAGCCCGCCCAGCCAGTTGTGCAGCGCCAGCCACCAGTTGGCCGGGCGGCGGCTGCCGGTGTTGCGGGAGGAGAAGAAGAAGCCCCAGACCAGAGCCGCCACCGCCAGCACCGCGGCGACGATGCCGGTGGAGCGGGTGAGGAACCAGAGCCATTCGTTCATGCAGCACACGATGACGGCCCAGGTTTGGACGCCACGCGGGTTCGGGTGAGAGCTGGGTAAGAACCTCGGCTGCCGGTTGGGGCCGTCTCAGGTCAGCAAACGGTCGATGGCGGCCTCGATCTCGGCCTCGCTGAGCAGCATCAACTTGGCGGCATCGCCCAGCGGGATGAAGCTGTCCTTGCTGGCCACGCGAGCCATGCGGCCCTGGAACCCGCCATCGACGAGGGCGGTCAGCACGCCTTCGGACACGCCGCCCGAGCGCCGCGTCTCGTCGACCACCAGCACTCGGCCCGTGGCGTTGGCCTCGCGCAGGATGTCGTCCACCGGCAGCGGCACGATCCAGCGCAGATCGACCACCCGTGCCCGCACGCCGCGTGCGGCCAGGCGTCGCTGCACCCGCAGCGACATGAACAACCCGTTGCCGAAGGTGAGGATGGTGAGGTCGCCTGCACCTTCACCCTCGGGCGCGTAGGTGCGGGCCGCGCCGATGGGCACGTGCACCGTGGGGTCCGGTGTCGCCAGCCACGCCTTGTCGCCCGGCTCGTGCAGGTCGGCCGTGTGGTAGCGAGCGATGGGCTCGACCATCACGCCCACCGTGCCGTCGACCTCCGCGGCCGCCACCAGCGTGCGCACCATCGCCGCCGCGTCGTCCGGGCGGGCGGGCACGCCCACCACGATGCCGGGAATGTCGCGCAGGACGGTCAGCGAGTCGTCGTTGTGGAAGTGCCCGCCGAAGCCCTCCTGGTACCCGAGACCGGCGATGCGCACGACCATGCCGTTGCGGTACTGGCCGTTGGAGAAGAACTGCAGCGTCGCCGCCTCACCGCGCAGTTGAAGGACGGGCACGCGCAGGCTTTCACGCTCGGCACGACGATCCCGGCCGCCT
>CAZREK010000101.1:0-8170 GCA_964598965.1 uncultured Bifidobacterium sp.
ACGACTACCCGCCCGACAAAGAAGAACGAGCCATCGACCTGGTGATCCAACAGGCCGAGCTCCTGGCAGCGGAGGCGGCGTGACGACGAGCCGAGAGCCAGGCGCCGAGCCAGAGCCGCTCGAGTGGTTCCCTGGTTGGTCTGACGCTGTCTCTGGAATGATGATGGTCGGTCACGATGGGGATGGCGCTGAATTCCTCATGATGCCGTACTCACATCCCCGGCAGTGGGCCGTGCCGTCACGCGTGCTGACGAAGGCAGAGGTGGAGACCTGGCACCTCGGTCAGTTTGCTGCGGATTACTGGTGCGGGACGGGAGTGGGGCTAGCACCGTTTGGTGTGCTCAAGTCCGAGCGACCGGACTTCCTCTTCGTCGACGAGACCGGTGCCGCAACCGTCGGAATTGAGTTCACCAGCTTTGCGCCAAGGAAGCGGCGGGCGATCGAGGCTCCGATGAGGAACCTTCGGCGTGCACTGCGTGAATCTGCCGATCGCTTGATGCATCTCGCAGGCTGCCACATATGGCTGAGCCCGTCGCCGGGGAAGGAGCGTGGGCAGTGGATTCCGCTTGACCCGATGATCGTGGTGGACGCCCTTACGGCCCTTGAAAGGCCGGAGCAATCGGGCGCGCATTTCGTCAACGGCTTTCCCGAGGCAATGCCGGAAGGTATCTTCACTCACACCGCGGTCGGAACAGCGCTGCAGGTTATGTGTTATGAGGTCCTGCCGAGAGCCGAAGCCCAGGGAAACCATGTCTGGAGGATTCCCAGGGTTGATCCTCAGTGGCAGATACACGTTTCGCGAGAGGAGGTGCTCTCCGACTTCGCTCGGTTGATCGACAGCCACGACTATCCCGAGTGCGACGTACTAGTTGTTGCCGTCGGTGGTCCCGACGTGTGGGGCTCCGGCTACTTCGAGGATGGGATGCTGCTGAATGCCGCCCTCGAATCTGAAGCTGATATCGCGTCGTTGATCAAGAGGAAAGATCGACAGGTATACGTGCACTGGTGGCCCGGCGGCAAAATTGAACAGCTCCTTCCAGATCGAGCCGAGCTCTCCCGAGAATTGGGAGAGCATGAGCGGCGTCACGTTCTGGTGTGCGCCACCGACAACCCGGATGTGGTGGTAGCACTTGAACCTTCGAAGGTCTTCGCCCGGGTGATGACGCCGGGCCGGCGCGCCGATGACGGAAGCACCAACTAAGTTCCGCCCATGGCTGCAGCTGCAGGTGACCGTTCGGCGCACTTCCCGGCGATCGAGCGCAAGCACGGCAAGCCGATCGCGTACTGGCTGCAGGAGCTGCGCGATCTGGGTGACGCCAAGTACCCCGAGCAGATCGCGTTCCTGCGCGAGCGCCACGAGTTCAGCCAGGCGCACGCCAACGCGCTCGTCATGTACGCGCGAGGCAGCACATCAACGCGGAAGTACGCCGACGCCGAGCAGTTCTTCCGCGAACTCGGTGGCGACAAGGAGCGCACGGCTCGCGCCATCTTCGCTGCGATGGCTGCTCGGTTCCCCGACCTCGAGTTGGTGATCGCGTGGAGCCAGCCGATGTTGAAGCGCGGCAAGGACTACGTGTTCGGCGTGTCGGCGGCCGGCAATCATCTGCTGATCGCGTCGTTCGGCGCAGACAGTGTGGAGTTGGTGCGACCACTGTTGAACGGGCTGGAAGCGAACAAGAAGACCATCAAGGTGCCGGTGGACTGGCAGGTGGACGAGTCGCTGCTACACACGCTGGTGCGTGCTCGGCTCGACGAACTCGACCGGCGCTGACGCACGTCCACAAATCCTCGACCACCACCGGCCTCGCATCACTACGGTCGGCGCATGACGAGAATCGCCGTGGTCACGCTGGACGGGTTCAACGAGATCGACTCGTTCGTCGCCTCCTACATGCTCGGCCGTGTGAACCGGCCCGACTGGCATGTGGCCATCGCCTGCCCCACACCGCAGGTCACCTCGATGAACGGCGTCACCGTGCACGCACAGATGTCGATCGACGACCTCGCCGACGCCGATGCCGTGATCATCGGCAGTGGCGGCAAGACGCGCGACTACGCCGCGGACGCTGCGTTCCTGTCGCGCATCGCGCTGGACCCGGCCCGCCAACTGATCGGGTCCCAGTGCTCGGGTGCATTGCTGCTGAAGAAGCTGGGCCTGCTGGAAGGCTTGCCCGTGTGCACCGACCTGATCACCAAACCATGGGTGCAGGAGACCGGAGCCGACGTGGTCGACCGGCCGTTCCACGCCGAAGGCAACGTCGCCACCGCCGGCGGGTGCCTGTCCGGCCAGTACCTCGCCGCGTGGGTCATCTCACGGCTGGCCGGCACCGACGCTGCGCGCGATGCCCTGTTCTACGTGGCCCCGGTGGGCGAGAAGGACGAGTACGTACAGCGCGCGCTCGGTCACGTGGCGGCGGTGTGAGCAACGGACAGCAGCGACTCCAGCGAGTCGGCGGCCAGCACGGCCCCGTCGCGACCGCGCAATGCCGCCGCACGCTGCTGCGCGGCGGACTGCATGTCGGCAGACGACAGCACCCGTTCCACCGCCGTACGGATCTGCCCCACCGACGCATCGCCCGGTAGCGCAACACCCACGTTCCACTCCTCCAGCAGGAGCGTGATCGGCACTTGGTCCGCGCCGCGCGCCGGCATGCCCACGATCGGCAGACCGTGGCGCAGTGCGCGCATGGTGGTGCCGTGGCCACCGTGACCTACCACCATCGCCGCCCGCTGCATCAGCACGTCGTGATCGGCGAACGCGACGAGGTGTGCGTTGGCCGGCGCGTGGAGTTCGGCCGGGTCGACGATGCCACCGGTGGTGGCCACGACGTGCACGGGCAGGGGTGCGAGCGCATCGAGCGCGCGCTGCAGCGACTCCACGCTGCGTTGCTCGGGCACCGTGCTGAAGCTGAGCAGCACCAAAGGGGTCGGGTCGTGATCGGGCCAGGGGAGCGCGGTCGGCACGGCTCGCCTTTCGGCGGACAGAACTGGGGCGCCATGAGCGACGCACGACCAGTCGGCCTGCGGCGCTCCGTCGAACTCGCACAAGGTGTTGACGTGCACCAAGTCGCGCTCACCCCACAGAGCGTCCAGCGAGTCGAGCGCATCGAAGCCGGCGCGCTGGCGCGACTCGCTCTGCATCTGGAAGTTGGCGCGCCAACCGTCGAGGATGCGGTGCAGGAAGGTGTGCACCATCACGCCCGTCGGACGGGCGAAGCGCGGCGCCACTTGCAGCCCGGCGCTGAACATCGCGTCGACCACCACGGCGTCGGGCTGCTCGCGAGCGATGACGTCCACCAGCTCTTCGCCGACTAGTGGCGAACTGGTGTAACCGAACACCGTGGCGAGAGGGTGGAACGAGTAGCGCTCGAGCGCGGTGTACGAATGCGCCAGCTCGAACGCGGGCAACCCTGCGGCGGTCACCCTGCCCACCATGTCGGGCCGTCCGTGGAACTGCACCTCGTGCCCCCTGCGTTCCAGCTCGCGCGCAATCCCCAGGCTGGGTGTGAGGTTGCCCCCACCGTCCCAACACGCCCACAAGTACTTCGCCATGTCAGCCCCCCTTGCTGTCGGTCAGCGCACCCTGGACCAGGCGCGTCACGATCCGTTCGGCAGCCGCGCGGTCGTGACCCAGGTCGCGACGCAGCAGCTTCCACAGGTACACATCCGTCGCGGCCAGCACGGCGGTGCGCGCTTCCTCGCGGTGGCGTGCGGGGACGGCTCGCAGCATGACTCCGAACCCGTCGTCCACCCATCGGCGGTGCATCTCCCGCCCGACCCCGGCGATCTCGGCGAAGCCGGGCACCCTGTGCTCTTCGGCCAGCATGCGGATGACCCGGTCGCCGATCACCTCGTAGTCGTCGAACAGTGCGGTCACCGCGTCGGCGGGGGAGGCGAACGGCTGGATGGTCACGTGCACGAACTCGCCGTCACCCTGCTCGGCGCGGAACGTCCCGATGGCCGCGTGGATCAGGCCGTCACGGTTACCGAACGCGCGCAGCACGGTCTGCGCGCTGACCTCCGCCATTGCCGCCACACGCTCGACGGTGAAGTCGCACGTCGGGTCGACGAACAGTTCCTGCGCCGCCTCCACGATGCGCGCCTTGGTGGCCGCGGCCCGTTCCTCGCGCAACGGGCTGGTGTAGCCCCGCTTCAAATTCATGATGTGGAGATTGACATGAATCGCAGATTCGTGTCAATGAGAATTACATGAATATCGCTACAGCAGGCGCAGCTCGCGCGCCGCTTGTACGGCGGCTGCGCGACCGCCGACCCCCAGCTTGCGGTAGATCGCGGCGGTCTGTGTCTTGACGGTGTTCGGTGACACGTACAGCTCGCGGGCGATCTCCGGCAGCGACAAAGTGGAGGGCAGGTACCGCAGTACCGCCTGTTCCCGCTCTGACAGTTGCTCCACCAGCCCCGTCGAACGCACCACACGTGCGCCCGTCAAACGGTGGCGAGCGATCGCCCGGTCGAGCAGGACGCGGTTGATGCCGGGGTCCGGACAGGTGGCGATCAGTTCCCGCGCTTCCGTCAGCATCTCGTTGCCGCGCTCGCTGCCCTCGCGCTGGAGGACGTCTCCGGCGACGACCAACGAGAACAGCAGGCCCAGCATCGTCGTCGCTCGACGCGCCAAGACGACTGCTCGTTCCGCGTCGGCCACGGCAGCCGCGCCATCCGTCAGCACGGCTGCTCGCACGGCGAGCGCTGGGGCGATGCCGTGGTACTCACCCAGGCCGGAGGTGTTCGCGAACTCCAGCGCTCGCGACGCAGCCGTCAGGGCCGCGTCGTGGTTGCCGTCATAGAACTCGGCGACCGCCGAGGCGACCAGCACCATCGCGTGCGCGGTGACCCGTTGTTCTGCCAGCGTGCGGTCGAACGCGATCGCCAGCGCGGCGCGGGCGTCCTCGACCAACCCGGCCCAGGTGAAGGCTGCCCCGACCGCGGTGGTGAGCTCGCTGGGACGGGCCGCCACGTCGTCGGCGTCGATCACCTCGCGGGCGCCCTGCAGCGCGCGCCCGACATCGCCGGTTCCGAGCGCAAGGTTGATGCGCAGGGGCATGGCGCGCATGGGGTCGATGTCGTCGGTCATGGTCGCCATGGCCTGGTCGAGCAGTTGTTGGGCGGTGTCGTAGCGGGCGGTGAGGTAGTGGTCCCAGCCGGATAGCAGCAGACACAGCGCATCCAGCGGCCCGCCGGCCGACAACTGCGCCAGCAGGTTGCGCAACGTGCGCAGGCGTCCGGTGCCCAGCAGGTCGGGGCCGACGTAGCGCATCAGGAACATCGCCTGTTCGCGGTCCCCGGCCGCCAGCAGGTGGTCGACCGCCGCGGCGGGGTAGCCGGCGGCCTCGAACCATGCTGCAGCGCGGCGGTGCAACTCGGGCAGCCGGTCGGGGATGGAGCGGCGGGCCTCCAGCAACAACAGATCGCGGAAGAGATGGTGGAAGCGGTACCACTCGCCGACGGTGTCCAGCCGGATCAGCAGCTGGTTCCGTGTCGCCAGCTCCGCCAGCCACTGCGCCCCGTCGGTCGAGCCGGTTGCGGCATCCAGCAATGGCCCGGACAAGCGATGCAGCACGGCGGCCTCCACCAGCCGCTGTCGCTCGCCGTCGCCCAACACCGCCAGCAGCTCGTCGGTGAGGTAGCCGGCGACCAGGTGGTCGTCGCCGCGGAACGTGTCGATGAAGCGACCCGCGTCGTCGGTGCGCTCCAGCGACAGTCCCGCGAGCACCAACCCAGCGGCCCAACCTTCGGTTCGCTCGCACAGCTCACCCAAGCGCTCGCCGTCCAACTTGACCGCAGCGGCCCCCAGCAGCGCAGCTGCTTCGTCGGGCTCGAACCGCAGATCGGCCGCGCGTATCTCCGCCAACCGACCGCGCACACGCAAGCGGCCCAAGCGGAACGGCGGGTCGACGCGGGTGATGAGGACCAGCGTCAACTGTGGTGGGCACAGCTCGATGAGTTGTTCCATCGCCTGATGCACATCGCTGTTGTCGATGAGGTGGTAGTCGTCGAGCACGACCACCAGCCGATGCGACTGCGCGGCGATCGCGTTCACCAGCGCAGGTACGACCATCTGCCCGGACCCCAGCGCGCCGGTGGCGACCGGGTGCACCGCGTCGCCGACCGCGGGCTCGACCCGCCCGACTGCAGCGGACAAGGACACCCAGAAGCGGGCCGGGTCGGCGTCGGACTCCTCCAACTGCAACCAGGCCACCGGGTCGTGATGTGCAGCCGCCCACGCGGCCACCAGCGTGGACTTCCCGGACCCAGCAGGCGCGCTGACCAGCACCAACGGCAGCCCTCCGGCGTCGGCTCGGTCCAGCACTTCGTCCAGGCGCGTGCGGTCGACGAACCGGGTCGGGGGCAGGGGAGGGCGCAGCTTGGTCGCCGCCAGATCGCCCCTCGACCGTTCGGTCACCCGGCGACCATAGCTGGCATTTCACCCGGGTGATCGGGGCGGAGGGTGAAGCGCATTCACCCGAGTCGATGTGACCGTACGGGCATGCCCGAAGAACACACCTACGAGATCGTGCTGCGGGGGCGGATCGGCCGCCACCTGCTCGGTCCGTTCGTCGACGACTTCACCGTCGAGCACGACGCCTCCGGCGTCACCCGGCTCGTCGGTTGCGTCCGCGACGCGTCGCACCTGCACGGCCTCGTCGTGTTCCTGGCATCGATCAACGCCGAGTTGATCGCCGTCATGCCCATCACCGACCCAAGGAGCAACTCATGATCACCGTGTCCCACCTGTCCAAGTCGTACGGCCGCCGCAAGGTGGTCGATGACCTGTCCTTCGAACTCACCCCCGGCCGCGTGACCGGCTTCGTGGGCCCCAACGGGGCCGGCAAGTCCACCACCATGCGGATGATGGTGGGTCTCGCTCGCCCCGATGCCGGCACCGTCAGCTACGGCGGCGTGAGCTTCGCCGACCTGCCCGACCCGGCACGCACGATCGGAGTGGTCCTCGACGCGAGGGCGATGCACCCCGGCCGTTCGGCACGCAACCACCTGCGGGCGATGGCCGCGCTGACGGCGATCCCCGCGTCGCGCGTCGACGAGGTCATCCACCAAGTGGGTCTCGACGCGGCGGCCGAGCAGCGCATCGGCGGCTTCTCGCTGGGCATGCGCCAGCGACTGGCCATCGCCGGAGCCCTGCTGGGTGAGCCGGAGGTGCTGATGCTGGACGAGCCGGCCAACGGGTTGGACCCGGACGGCATCCGCTGGCTGCGCACGATGCTGACCTCGTTCGCCGCTGACGGCGGGACCGTGTTCGTGTCCAGCCACTTCATCGCCGAGCTGGCCAACTTCGCCAACGACCTCGTCGTCGTCGGCGACGGCCGCCTGGTGACCGCCGAGCCGCTCACCGAGACGCTCGCCCGCGACCGGGCGCTCAGCCTGGAGGACATCGTCCTCGACCTCACCCGCGGCGCCGCTCGCTTCGCCGCCGCCTGACCGACCAACTCAACCCCGAACAACCCCGAACAACCCCGAAAGGACTCACCATGAACACCAACCTCACCAACGTCATCCGCAGCGAAGCGATCAAGCTGCGTTCCGTGCGCGGCACGACGATCTTCCTCGGCCTCACAGCCGTCATCGGTGCCGGTATGGCGCTGATCCTCGGCAAGGCCGTCAAGACCGACCCGTACGACCATCTGCCGTTCACCATCGGCAACACCTTCCTCGTGTCCACCTGGCTCACCACGCTGCTGGCCGTCGTCGCCGGCACGCTGCTGTTCACCACCGAGACCCAGCACGGCACCCTGGCCGGCACGCTGGCTGCACGCCCGTCGAAGTCGTCGCTGGTGTCCGCCAAGGTGGCGATGGCCGCGACCCTCGGGTTCGTGATGGGCGCGCTGGGCATCGCCGGCGGGTTGATCGGCGGCGTTGCCAGCGGGATGGACACGGGCGACATGTCCGACGCCGTTTCGGGGACAGCCTGGGCGCTGGTGTTGACCACCCTGGCCCCGGTCCTGGGGCTGGGCGTCGGTCTCATCGTGCGCCACAGCGCAGCGGCCGTGACCTCCGTGCTGATCTGGGCGCTCGCGGTCGAGACGCTGGTGCGCGGCATGGTGCCCGCTACCGTTTCTCGCTTCATGCCCTTCACCGCTGCTCACGGCATCCTCGGCACCCGCGCCGCGGCTGACACGCCCGAGTCGCTGGCGGC
>CAZREK010000102.1:0-7935 GCA_964598965.1 uncultured Bifidobacterium sp.
CGACCTTCGGGTTATGAGCCCGACGAGCTACCGAACTGCTCCACCCCGCGGCGTGCTTGAAACGCTAGCGCCGCACCCGCAGAACGGCAACGCACGCGGGCACCGTCAGTCGCAGCAGCTGTCGCGCCAGCCGCACCCGGCGCACTTGTAGTGGGCGTGTTCGGCATGCAGGGCGTGGCCGCACAAGGGGCACTCGGGGAACACGCCGAAGCGTGCGCAGTGGTCACCACGCTCGGCAATGCGCTCCGTCTCCGACCCCGGCGTCATCGGCACAGCCTGCCACGCACGCCAACGCGCCCGAGGGACCACAGCCGCAGCCGGCTCAGCCCTTGGCGCCCGGCACCCCGGCGGCTTGGGCCAGCGCACCCGCTGCCCGCAGGGCTGTGCCAGTCAGCTGCCCTGCTGTCTCGCGATCGCGTGCCACGACAGCAGCCGCCAGGCGACGGTAGAGGTCCATCAACCGCGCCAGATCCTCCGGCGCGGGCTGCGCGGACAGCGACGCCACGACCTCGGCGGTGGAGCTGCGGAACGCAGCTTGCGCCAACCGGTAGGCAAGGTTGCCGCTGGCTCGAGCCAGGCAGGTCCACACCTCCTCCAACGCATCCGCGAACGAGGCATCGATGCCGCCACCCGTGAGCGCGGCCGCCTTCTCCACCGCGGCCGCCACCGCCTGCCGGTCTTCGTCGCTGCCGCGACGGCAGGCGATATCCACCATGTCCAGCGCCATCACGTTGCGCATGCGGGAAAGGTCGGCCATTGCTTGCTGGCGCACCGCGCCCGTGCGGTCGATCATGAACTCGTGCATCGCACCCAGGTCGCTGGCGCGGCGCCAGTCTGCGGCGTAGGCGCCACCACCGTGCACGATCGTCACCAACCCGCTCTGCCGCAACCGCTGCAAGGCCTCGCGCACGGCCTGGCGGTTCACACCGGCTTGCTCGGCCAACAGCCGCTCGGCCGGCAACGCCTGGCCGGGAGGAATCTCGCCCTCCACGATCGCGTCGCGCAGCTGGTCGTACAACGAGTCGCTGAGCGACTTGCGCGGAATGGGGGTGAGCTTCACGGCAGCCCCAGGGTCTGTTCCAACAGGATCACGATCGCGCCCAGGATGATCTTCGTCGCGGCCTCGGCCTCGTCGGGGTCCTGGCGGTGGATGGCCTGCACGAGTCGCTCGTACTCGTCGATCATCTTCGCCCCGGCGGCCAGCATCGCCAGCACCTCCGGCGGCAGCCGGCGCACGATGCGGTCCTGCGTGTTGTAGGTCATGCGGTAGGCGATGTTCCCGCAGGCGTCGACGATGACGTCCCAGATCTCCAGGCGGGCCTTCACCGGCGCATCGGGCGTCTCCGCCTTCATCGCCGCGATATGGCGATCCAGCACCGCCAGCTGCTCGTCGGTGCGGCGCAGCGCCGCCAACCGGGCCGCGTCCTGCAACGCCACCTGCCGGAAGCGCAGCACACCCTCCGCCAGGGCCAGCACCAGCTGACCATCGGGCCCGAACAGGCAGTCGTAGAGCACGGAGAAGTGGGCGCTGTCCTGCCAGTTGCGGACGGTGACTCCTTCGCCCTGGGCGATGTCCACCAGGCCCATCTGGCGCAGCTGCTGCAAGGCCTCGCGCACGGCCTGGCGGTTCACCCCGGCCTGCTCGGCCAGCAGACGCTCGGCGGGCAGGTGCTGGCCGGGCAGCAACTCGCCATGGACGATCGCCTTGCGCAGCTGGTCGGCCAGGTGATCGGCCACCGAGATCTTCTCCACATGCTGCACGGCCACGAGGAGAGACTAGCACACCTCCTCGAAAATCCTCTGGTGGTCTGACCACCTGTTGACATGATGACCAACTTCTGCCAAAGTGTGGACCGCTGGCCCAGTGGTCAGACCATCAGAGGAGACTCATATCATGTTCCGCCGCCCACTTCACCGCCTGGCCCCGATCGCCGTGCTGGCCTTCGTGCTGGCCTCGGTCCTTGCTCTCAGCGGCCTGGCTCAGCCCATCCCCACCGCAGCCGCCGACGGGGTCAACATCCTGCCCGAGAGTTCGGTCCAGTCGAACGACATCCCGTACTGCGGCACCTACAACCTCCAGTACAACGACCACTGGGGCGTCACCTCGGAGATCGGCAGCGGTTCGACCGTGCTGGTCGGCACCACATGGACCATCACCGCGGTGGTCTTCGCCGACGCCCAGCTGGACCTGCCCGGTAACGACGGCCCCGACCCGATCAACCTGCGCCTCGTGCCCAGCGGCCCGGTCATCGCCGGCGCCGCGCCGGTCGGCAGCATCGGCGGCCAGAACGGGTCGGTCTCCGGCGGCAACGGCTTCACCGGGCCGCTCGGCCCGCTCGGCACCTGGGGCTACTCGTTCGACTTCGACTCGGACCCCGACGTGCTGGACCTGATGGGTGACGGCGTCGATGCCGTCCTCACCGTCACCGCCCGCGCCACCGCCCCGGGCGTCATCGAGCTGGACAACCTGGTGGTCGACGGCTGGGACAGCACCCCGCCGCAAGGCGCCATCGGGTGCAGCCTCGGCCTCGGCTGGAGTTGGACGGTGATCGCCGGCACCCCTGCCACCGCCACCGGCGAACACACCTTCACCGATGCCCGCTATGACGACACCGTCACCGGCGACGCCAACGAGGGCCACCACACGCTGTCCGTCAACGTGCTGGGCAACGACAAGGACCAGAACGGCCAAGGCGGCCTGGGCGACACCAGCGAGGTACGCCTGAAGTCGTGGACCACCGTCTCGGTCAACGGCGGCACCGTCAACTGCGGCGATGCCGGCGTCAACGGCGTCACGCCCACCAACGCCAACTTCACCAGCCTGGCCACCGGCCCGTGCACCTACACCCCGCCGGTGGGCTTCACCGGTGTCGACAACTTCCAGTACACGATCGTGCAGCGCAGCGACCTCACCCTGGCCACGGCCAAGGCGTACATCAACGTGCTGCCCAACAACCGCCCGCTGGCCGGCGACCATGTCTTCGTCGTCGCTCAAGGTGCCGACGACGTGTTCTCCCTCGCCGACTTCCTGGTGGACACCGACGGCGACGCCAAGGTGTGCTTCCCCAACGGCGACGCCAGCCCCAACAACGTCGGCACATTCACCATCGGCACCAACTGCACGCTGGACTGGGACAACACCGACGGCGCCTTCACCGGCCTCGTCACCGTGCCCTTCCGTGTGTGCGACACGCACACGCTGCTCGACGACCCGGGCCTCGCCCCGCAGGCCTCGCGCGCCGACGACTACGCCGCGCTCGACTTGGACCAGGGTTCGTCCCGTCGCTGCACCATGGCGTCGGTGGACCTGTCGATCATCGCCGGCGCAATCATCCCGCCGGTGGGCGCCACCGACCAGGCCAGCGTCGATGCCTACTCGGACGAGGCGTACACGATCGTCATCCCCGTGCTGCTCAACGACTCGGACCCCAACGGCCCGACGCCCACAGAGGTGGAGGTGCTGACCGCACCCGATCCCGCTGAGGGCACCGCCATCGCAGACGGCGGGACGATCAAGTTCACCAGCGTGCAGGGCTACCCCGGCGGCGTGGTGCACTTCACCTACCGCCTGTGCGAAGACCCCGCGCAGCAGAACCCGTCGTACAACGGGCTGCCCTACTGCGGCGTCGGCCACATCTACGTCACCGTCGTCGGTAATCAGGCCCCGCTGGCAGTGGACGACGAACTCGGCAGCGTCGACCACACCGCGCACATCGTGCAGGCCGACCTCAACGACTTCGACCCCGAAGGCGACGCCCTGTCGTGCGACGACAACGGCACACCCACGCCCGGTGCGTTCGACAGCGTGGCCGTCTGGAGCGACTGCTCGGTGCACTTCGACCCCGCCGACGACTTCAACGGCGTGGCCGAGATTCCGTACCTCGCCTGCGACGACCACCACCTGCTGAACACCCAGCTGGCCGACACCCCCTACGGCTCGCAAGGCGCGATCCCCGGCGACGGCGACCAGCGCTGCTCCACCGCCGTCGTGCGGATGACCATCGAGGAGCCCGGCTTCGAGGACCAGCCGGAGAACCCCACCGGTGCACCGCTGTGCGTCGAGGACAAGGTGCAGGTGGCGTGGAACAGCGCACACCCGATCAGCGTGCTGGCCAACGACAGCGACCTGGACCAGCAGAACCAGCCCAGCCCGCTGACGCTGAAGGCCGTGGACAACCCCACCACCAAGGGCGGCACGGTCGAGGTGCAGGGCGACCACCTGCTGTACACGCCGGCCAACGCGTTCGTCGGTTGGGACGAGACCACCTACTCCGCAATCGACACCGATGGTCAGGGTTGCGCCGCCGTGGTGAAGATCCTGGTCATCGGTGACCTCGACGGTGACGGCATCGACAACGGCCACGACCCCGATGTCGACGGTGACGGTGTGCCCAACGACGAGGACCCCGACGACGACGGCGACGGCATCCCCGACGACCAGGACCCGGACGACGACGGTGACGGTGTCGCCGACCAAATGCCCGGCACCGGCTCGGACACCGCTCCGATGCTGTGGTTCGGGCTGGCCCTCGTCGCCGGTGGCGTGATCCTCACCCCCATGGGTCGCCGCCGCCGAGCCTGATCGGGTCGACTCCCGCAGTTCGTGCGACGACGCCGCTCCATCACGGGGCGGCGTCGACCCGCGCATAGCCTGCGCGGATGGGCCTCTACGCCGACCGACTGCTGCCGCGCGTGGTGGACATCGCGCTCGGTCGCCACACCGACCCGGTGCGCGCCCGCGTGGCCAGCGGGTTGCGCGACCAGGTGCTGGAGGTGGGGTTCGGCTCTGGCCGCAACCTGCCGCACCTGCCGGCGGAGGTCACCCGCCTCGTCGCCGTGGACCCAGCGGTGCACGGGCGACGGCTGGCGGCCAAGCGGCTGGCGGCCAGCCCGGTGCCGGTGAAGTTCGTGGGCCTCGACGGGCAGGCGCTGCCGCTGGAGGACGAGAGCGTGGACCACGTGCTGGTGACCTGGACGCTGTGCACCATCCCCAACGTCGGCCAAGCGCTTGGCGAGCTGCACCGCGTGCTGCGCCCCGGTGGCAGCCTGCACTTCGTGGAGCACGGCCGCTCGCCCAACCCGCGCACCGCCCGCCGCCAGGAGCGCGTGTCGCCGTGGTGGGGCAAGCTGGCCGGCGGCTGCCGGCTGGACCGCGACATTCCCGCGATCATCGCCGCGGCCGGGTTCGTCACCGACGACGTGCAGACCTATCGCCTCAGCTCGCCCGAGCTGGTCGGCCGCACCTACGAAGGCGTCGCACTCAAGCCCGCCTGAGCACCCTCACGGGTGGATGACGACGACGGCCGCGCGCGTCAGTGACCGTGATCCGCGTGGCACTTGTCGGTGCGGTCGTCCTCGCTGACCGCGGCCTGTCCAGCACCGATGCCCTCCAGCGCGGCGAACGGTCCGCACGGGTGGGCAACGATCCAGACGTGCACCATCGGGTTCTCGCCACCGGTGTTCACGCCCACGGCGCACTTGCCGTTGGCGTCGGTGACACCCACCACGCGGGCCTGCCCACCATCGTTCGACCAGCACAGGTTGCCGTGGTTGTGCCACGTCATCAGCCGGCCGGCGAAATCGGTGAGGGTGGGGTCGTCGCTGGGCCGCGCGCTGGCGATGAACATCGCACCGGCCAGAATGCGCTGGTCGCCCTTCACCAGGTACACCAACGACTCAGGGTAGTTCGGGTCCAGGAAGTGGTCGTCGTTGATGTAGGCCGGGTTGATGTAGTGCTCCGTGCCCGTTCCGGCATCACCGATGCTGTGGAAGCCCTCAGCGATCGCTGTGTCGGTGGATGCCCAATGCGGCAGCACCTCCAGCGTGTCCAGCACCAACTGCTCCGCACGAGCCTGTTGCTCGGCGCTGACACCGTCCACACCGGACAGGTCCAGGGGCTGCGAGGGGTCCCACTCGCGCGGCCACGCAGACTCGTCGTGCTCGTGCACCGTCGTGGACACGAACAGACCGTCCAGGCTGGTGTTGCCGGTGGCGTCCTCGTCCTCGTGATCCTCGTGATCGTGGTCGTCGCCCTCGTCGTGCGTGTGCCCTGCCTCGCCATGCGCGTGCACGTGCGTGCTGGCGGTCCACATCGCGGCGACGGACAGCCCCGCCACCACCACCGCCGGCAACCACAGCGGCGACGACGTGCGCGCTGTCGCGGCAGGCCGGCGCGTCCACCACAGCACCAGCAGCGCGGTGATCACCGCGGCCAGACCCATCAGCGCGCACACGGTGTCCGCGAACTGCGGGTCCTCCTGCTGCTCCAGCCCATCGATCCACGACACGCCCGACACCCGCGACACCAGCCAGCCGCCCACCGCGACCAGGTTCACCGCCGCCAGCAGCACCGCCAACAAGCGCGACCCACGCAGCAGCGCCCACAGGCCGACACCCAACTGCAGCGCGGCCAACACCACGAAGATGCGCGCCAGCTGAGCGTGCTCGGCATGCAACCCGATGGCCGCGGCGTGCACAGCACCCGCCCCCAGCGATGCCAGACCGGCAACCGCAATGCCGGGCAGACCGTCGTGATGCGTCGTCGTTTCCGTTGCTTCCATGCGTGGTGACCCCCAAGTCGCAGCGGACTCTACTGCGCCTCGGCACGCGGGTCGCCGCAGGTCAGCGCACCTCACATCGCGCGCGTCGCCACCACGTCCGCGCCGGTGCCGCACACGTCGGCCGCGACGACATCGCCCATCGCGACCGGCGCGTGCACGGTGATCGTCTGTAGTGCGCGGCACACCTCGGCCACGCGATCGCGCGGCACCGTCGTGGTGGTGCGCACGGGCAAGCGCGGCCAACGACCGCCCGAGCAGGCGACCGTGGTGGTCACCGTGCGCCGCGGGTCGATGTGCTCCTGCCGCGCGAACTCCTCGCCCTTCTTGCACGAGTTGCCGCGCACCTCGAACGCACCAGCGTCGTCCACGTCCAGCTCCAGGCGGCAACCCAGTGGGCACCCGATGCACAGGTAGGCGTAGTGGCCGGTCACCGGTCGATCACCTCCACCAGCAGCGCGTCGCCGTGGAAGTCGTGCAGCAGCGCGGGCCGCAGCTTCAGGTTCACCATTTCCGCCGGCACTGCGTAGCGCAGCTTGCGCTCGTGCACCACCCGACCGTCCGGTGTGCGCAGGCGCAGCACACACTTCTCGAAGCGGCGCCGCACGCGCAGGTACACCACGTGCTCGCGTTCGCTGCTGACCGTGTGCGGCACGCAGTAGGCGACATCGGTGGCGGCCACCAAGCGAACGTTGTCGTCCGCTGGTCGCAGGCCCGTGGCGAAACGCCCCGCGTGCGTGCCCGCCAGCTCGGCCTCCTCGCTGACGAAGTCCACCAGGTCGTGAATGTGCACCACGTTGCCCGCGGCGAACACTCCATCGCGACTGGTCTCCATCGCGCTGGTCACCACCGGGCCTTGGGTGACCGGATCGAGGCGCAGGCGCAACTGGCGCGACAACTCGTTCTCCGGGATCAACCCCACCGACACCAGCAGGGTGTCGCACGGAACCCGGGTGGCGCGAGACATCACCGGCTGCAGGTGATCGTCCACCGGGGCGACCGTTACGGCCTCCACACGATCCCGCCCGTGAATGCCCACGACGGTGGTGGACAGGTGCAGCGGAATGTCGAAGTCGTGCAGGCATTGCACGATGTTGCGCGTCAGGCCGTTGGCGTGCGGCAGTAGCTCGTATACGCCCACCACCTCCACACCTTCCAGCGTGAGACGCCTGGCCATGATCAACCCGATGTCGCCCGACCCGAGGATGGCCACGCGCCGCCCGGGCAACACGCCGTGCAGGTTCACCATCCGCTGCGCGAGCCCGGCGGTGAAGACACCCGCAGGACGATCACCGGGAATGCGGATGGCGGCCGCCGTGCGCTCGCGCGCACCCATCGTCAACACCACGGCCTTCGCGTGCACCGGCACGATGCCGTG
>CAZREK010000103.1:0-7932 GCA_964598965.1 uncultured Bifidobacterium sp.
GCTGGCCAACCCGCAAGTGAGGGTGCGCATCGGCGGCGACGTGCGCATCGGGTCGGCACGCGTGGTGACCGACGCCGACGAACGGCGCACGGTGGGCGCCCTCATGGGTGCCAAGTATCCGTGGGATGGCGACCCCTCGATCGGGCTGACGTTCGAGGCCTGGTGCTACAACGTGCCGTTGCTCGCCGTCGAGGGCTGGGCCGAGGACTAGATTCCGCCGCATGCAGACCGCGACGGTTGGTCCTTCCACGACGGTTCCTCGTCCCAAGCTGTGGATGCACGGCCCGGTGCTCGACACGCTGCTGGGCTGGTGCTTCCTGCCCATCGCAGTGCTGGTGCACTTCTTCGAGCCGCACCTCACGCAGGTGCAGGCGTTGGTCGGCGTCATCTTTCTCATCTCGTTCAGCCACCAGCCGCTGACGCTGGCCCTCGTGTACGGCGACCCGCTGCAGCGTGCCGCCCATCGACGGATGTACATGTGGACCCCGTTGGTGGTGGTGGCGTTGATCACCATCGGCATCAATGTGTCGCTGGGCCTGGTGGCGGTGATGGCCGGTCTGTGGAACGCTGAGCACACGCTCATGCAGCGCTACGGCGTGCAGCGCATCTATGGCCGCAAGGTGGGCGACGACAACGGTCGCTACGAGAAGGTGATGTTCATCACCTGGCTGGTGACGGCCATCCTGTACATCGGGGCGTTCGTCGACATCGACGAGTTGGTGCTGAAGATGGGCCTCGATCGCACCAACGCCCGCGGTCTGCACTTCCTCGATCACGTGCATTCGTTGGCCGCAGGGCTGTTCTGGGTGGGTGCAGCCATCAGCGTGGCGTTGGGTGTGCGCTGGTGGCGCCACGAGCGGCCGTGGTTCGGGCGCAGCCCGGCCAAGCACATGTACACCGCGGGCACATTGGCGATGGTGGTGGCGGTGATGGTCGACCCCATCGCGGGTGTCGCCGGCTACGTGGCGGCCCACGCGATCGAGTATTTCGCGGTCGTGCACAGCAGCCTGCGCACTCGCCGCGACGATGCGCCGGTGGCCAGGGCAACGTCCACGCCCTGGCGTCGTGTCGGCATCTACGCGCTGTACTTCGGCTTCATCGCCGCGATCGTCGTGGTGGCGGGCTCCATCGCCGATGGTGCTGCCTATGCCTACGCGATCCTGTTCTTCGGCGCGTTGCACATCTTCTACGACGGCTTCGTGTGGAAGCTGCGTCGCCCCAACGTGGCCGCCAGCTTGGGGATCGCGGCTGCGGCCTGACACAGCTCGGTGTATCGGCGCACTCGCTAGGCTCCGGCCGTGCACCCCATTAATGCTGTCGACTACCACACCGGTGGCGAGCCGTTCCGTATCGTCACCGCCGGAGTGCCCGACATCGCCGGTGCCACGGTGCCCGACCGGCGGGTGACGGCGCAGAGCAGTGAGGCGATCGACGCGGTGCGTCGCTTGCTGTGTCACGAACCACGCGGGCACGCCGACATGTACGGTTGCTTCCTCACGCCACCGAACGACCCTGGTGCCGACTTCGGCGTGCTCTTCTGGCACAAGGACGGCTACTCGACTGCCTGCGGGCACGGCACCATCGCGCTGGGGGCGTGGGCAGCCGACACGGGCCGAGTTGCCACTGATCCTGATGGGTGCACCGATGTCACGATCGATGTGCCGTCCGGCCGAGTCGTCGCTCGCGTCACGCGAGCGGCCGGGCGCACCGTCGGGGTCACGTTCCGCAACGTCGCCTCGTACGTCGTGGCTCGCGATGTGGCGTTGACCACCAGCCGCGGTCGGGTGACGGTCGACCTCGCCTGGGGCGGGGCCCTGTATGTGTCGCTGCGTGCAGCCGACGTCGACCTCGCGGTCACTATGGCGAACCACCACGAGCTGACCGCATTGGGGCGTGAAGTGAAGTGGGCGTTGAACGACTCCGACTATGCCCGCCACCCGTCGGACGACCGTCTGTCGGGCGTGTACGGCACGATCCTCTACGACGACCTCGGCGACACCGCCGACGGGCCGGAACAGCGCAATGTCACCATCTACGCCGATGGCGCCCTCGACCGGTCACCGTGCGGTTCGGGAACCGCTTCGCGGGTTGCGCTGCTGGCCGATGCCGGGCGGCTGGGGGATGGGCAGCGTTTCGTGCATCACTCGATCGTGGGCAGCACGTTCGTTGCCCGCGTGGTCGAACACACCCAGGCGCACGGCATTGCCGCAGTCGTGCCGGAAGTCGACGGTATGGCGTATCGCACGGGCGAACACGTCTTCATGCTCGATGAGCACGACGCCATCGGTACCGGCTTCGTGTTTCGATGAGCGGCCTTCCCTATCTCGACGCGCGGCGACTCGCCGATCTCGTCCCGATGGCCGATGCGATCGAGGTCCTGGAGGTCGTCCTGCGCGGCGGGTTCGATGCCGCTACCGATCCGGCGCGCTGCGCGGTACCCGTCGCGGCCGGGCAACTGCTGCTGATGCCGTCGCAGACCTCGTTGGCGGTGGGCGTCAAGGTGGTGTCGGTGGCCCCAGCCAATCCGTCCCGCAAGCTGCCGCGTGTACAGGCGGTGTACGTGTTGATGGACCCGCAAACCCTGTCTCCGATCGCGCTCCTCGATGGGGTCGCGCTCACCTCGCTGCGCACGCCCGCAGTGTCAGCGGTAGCCGCGCGACACCTTGCTCCGGCCGACGCGCACACTCTGGTGGTGTTCGGCTGTGGCCCGCAGGCTGCAGCGCACGTCGAGTCGATGCGGGCAGTGCGGGACATCCGCGAACTATTGGTCATCGGCCGCGATCCGGCGCGTACGGCAGTGTTCGCAGCGGCTGTGGGCGGGAAGGTGGGCACCGTCGACGACGTCGGGCGAGCCGACATCGTCGTGTGCGCAACATCGGCCGCTGACCCACTCTTCACCGATGATCTGGTGCGTTCGCGAACTTGCGTGGTGGCGGTCGGGTCGCATGAGCCGCACGTTCGCGAACTCGACGCAGGCCTGATGCATCGCGCACATGTCGTGGTGGAGGACCAAGCGACCGCGCTGCGCGAGGCCGGCGATGTGGTGCAGGCGGCGTTGACGGCGGCGGAGCTGACGTCGCTCGGCGACGTCGTGATGGGTCAAGTGCGTTTCACCGACGATGCGCCACGTGTCTTCAAGAGCGTCGGCATGGCCTGGGAGGACCTTGCGGTGGCGACCGAAGCCGTGCGTCGCGCCAGTTGACCGCGCGAACGGGGCCACACGGTTCTAACCGGGGAGTTCCTCGATCGGGGCGAGTTCGTCGCGCTCTTGCAGGACGACACCTGCAATCACCAGGGTGGCCCCCACGAGATCAGCAGGGCTCGGCCGCTGGCCCAGGGCCATGAAGCCCAGCACCATGGCTGTCACCGGCAGCAGGGCGAGCATGAGTGCAAAGCGACGTGTCGGAATGCGGCGCATGACCATCTGGTCGATGCCGTAGCCGACTGCCGTCGACAGGGCACCCACCACCACGCACTGCACCAGCAGGTTGCTGTCGGTGAACACCCGTGCGCTGCCGGAGATGCCGAACGGGGTGATCGCTGCGGCGCCGATGACCAACCCGACGCCGAGGCCGCTGAGGCCGCGGTCCAGCGTCGCCACCTTGCGCCCAACCACGATGTACGCAGCCCACATCGCGGAGGCGCAGAAGATGAAGAAGATGCCGAGCGACTCGCCCCCGATCTCCACGCCGGACAGAACGACCACCCCGCTGGCGGCGAGCAGCAGGGCGATCGTGTTGCGCCTGGTTCGGGTGAGGGCGGCGGCCACGGCGATCGGCCCGATGAACTCGAGCACCACACTCTTGCCCAGCGGCAGGCGGTCGATGGCAAGGTAGAAGCTGAGGTTCATCAGCGCAGTTGCAATGCCGAACACGGCGGCCGCGCCGAGGTCGCGCTTGGTCCAGCGGCGCTGCTGGCGCACGGAGATGAGCAGGATCATCACCATCGCCGACATCACCCGGATCCAGGCCACCGTGGCCGGGCGCAGTTCGTCGAACAGGTTCACCGCGATGACGGCGCCCGTGTACTGCGAAATGCCCGACAGGGCGAACAGCACCTCGGGGGAGGCGGTGCGGGCGAACTGGCTCGGGGTACGCACGGCGTCTCAGGCTAGGGGCGTGGCACACTGACCACGTGAACCGCGAGATCGCCCCCGCATCCATCGCCCCGCCCGCAGCCAACTACGCGCATGCGGTGTTGGTGCAGCAGCCGCAGGCCTGGTTGCACACCTCGGGCGTGGTGCCCACTGCACCAGACGGCAGCGTGCCCGCGGACATCGCCGACCAGGCCGACCAGGTGTGGAACAACCTGCTGGCGATGCTGACCGAGGCAGGGATGTCGCCCACCGATGTCGTGTCCGTCACCACCTACGTGATGGTCGAGCACATGGCTTCGTTGCCAGTGGTGATGGCCGCGCGCGACCGCCACCTCGGCGGTCACCGCGTGGCCAGCACACTTGTCACCGTCCCCGCGCTCGCCCGCCCCGAATGGAAGATGGAGATCGCTCTGGTGGCCGCCCGCTGACACCCCGAGGCGGATGGGGAGGGATGGGGCGGGGGCGAATACGATTTGCGGCGTGAGTGACGAGATTCGCAACGACAGCGGCATCGAGATCAAGGCGCTGTACGACGCCTCCGACCTGGCCGGGTGGAACCCCGAAGAGCGTCTCGGTGCCCCCGGCAAGCCGCCGTACACCCGCGGCGTGTACCCGACGATGTACCGCGGCAAGTTGTGGACGATGCGCCAGTACGCGGGCTTCGGCACGGCGGCCAGCACCAACGAGCGTTTCCACTTCCTGCTGAGGGCCGGCCAGACCGGCCTGTCGTGCGCGTTCGACCTGCCCACGCAGATGGGCTACGACAGCGACCACCCGCGCGCCGAGGGCGAGGTCGGCAAGGTGGGCGTGGCCATCGACAGCATGGCCGACATGCGCATCCTGCTGTCAGGCCTTCCGCTGGACCAGGTCAGCACCAGCATGACCATCAACTCCACGGCCGCGATCCTGCTGCTGATGTACGAGTTGGTGGCCGAAGAGCAGGGCGTGCCCGCCAGCGCCATCAGCGGCACGATCCAGAACGACCTGCTGAAGGAGTACATCGCCCGCGGCACGTACGTGTACCCACCCAAGCCCTCCATGCGGCTGATCACCAACATTTTCGAGTACTGCTCGCAGAACATCCCGAAGTGGAACACGATCAGCATCAGCGGTTACCACATCCGCGAGGCGGGCAGCACGGCGGTGCAGGAGATCGCGTTCACCATCGCCAACGGCATCGCGTACGTGGAGGCCGCCATCGCGGCGGGCCTCGACGTCGATGCCTTCGCTCCGCGCCTCAGCTTCTTCTGGAACGCGCACAACAACTTCTTCGAAGAAGTCGCCAAGTTCCGCGCCTCGCGGCGCATTTGGTACAAGCTGATGACCGAGCGCTTCGGGGCCAAGAAGGAATCCAGCAAGCTGCTGCGGTTCCACACGCAGGTGGGTGGCAGCACGCTGACGGCCCAGCAGCCGGAGAACAACATCGTTCGTGTCGCGGTTCAGTCGATGGCGGCGGTGATGGGTGGCACTCAGAGCCTGCACACCAACGGCTACGACGAGGCGCTCAGCCTGCCCACCGAGCGTGCGGCCCGCATCGCCCTGCGCACCCAGCAGATCATCGGCTACGAGAGCGGCATCGCCGACACCCCCGACCCGTTGGCCGGCAGCTATTTCGTCGAAACGCTCACGGATGAGATCGAGCGCCTGGTGTGGGATTACATCGCCCGCATCGACGAGATGGGCGGCGCGGTCGAGGGCATCGAGCGCGGCTTCCAGCAGGACGAGATCGAGCAGGCCGCCTACGAATACGCGAAGAGCATCGACGACAACAGCCGTGTGATCGTCGGCGTCAACAAGTTCCAGATCGAGGAACCCGAGTTCGAGGTGCCGGTGGTGGACCCTGCGCTGGAGATCGCCCAGCGCAAGAGCCTGGCCGAGTACAAGGCCAACCGCGACCAGGCCAAGGTGCAGGCCCGCTTGGACGACGTGCGGGCGGCCGCCCGGGGCACCCAGAACGTGCTGCCGGTGATGAAGGAAGCTCTGCGCGCCGACGCGACGCTCGGCGAGGTGAGCGACGCCCTTCGCGACGTGTTCGGCGTCTACCATCCCGGTCGGTGAACCCCCGTCTCGCACTCCTTCCCGCCGTGGTGCTCCTCGGTGGTCTCTCCGCGTGCCACACGGAGGACCCCACGACCGTGCATTCGCTGGGCACGGTCGGCTCGGTGTACCTGTCAGGCCCCACCACGCTGCGACCAGCGGTGGAGGTCACGGTCGATGCGACTGCCACCACAGGGTCGGTGCCCCCCGGGGTGTTGTTCGGCGGCGACCCGTGCACTGCCTTGACCGCCGACGACTTCGCTGCGGTGAACATCGCCGGCCTGGGCCGCGGTTCGCTGGCGGACAGCAGCCTGCTGTCGCCGGACACCTGCGGCTACTCAGTGGAAGCGGGTCGCTCGGCCTTCGTCATCCAAGTGTCGGCACGCACCGCCGATGAGTTCGCCCACCCCGAGCTGGATGGCGGCACCGCGATCGAGCCGGTCAGCGCTATCGGGCTGGCTGCAGTCGCCTACGTGCGCGCCGACGGCAACCATGTGTTGATCGTCCAGGTCTCCAACGGCTATTTCTCCGTGCGCGGGCCCGACGCCGACAGCGTCGCTGCGTTGGCCGAACTGGCCGTCGACAACGCGGCCGGGTGACGCCACACCGCACCGCGAGTGCGTCAGAACGTGTGCAGTTCCACCGGCGGCCGCTCGGGAACGGGTACGTCGTCGGCCTGCCAGCCGAGGTAGATGATCGCCACGATCGCGGTGTCCTGAGGGAACCCGCACATCTCCGCCACCGCCGCGTCGGCGCCTTTCGGGCAGCTCGCCCAGTAGCTGGCCAGCCCGGCCGCGGTCGCGCCGAGCAGGATGTTCTGCACGCCCGCTGCTACCGCGTCGCGGTTCTCGACCTTGCGCAGCGCTGAATCCCCGGCGTCGGCCCCGACGACCAGCAAGCAAGGTGTGCGCAGGAACTTGGTGCGGGTCTTGTCCACCTTCTCGACCGGGTCGCCTTGCTCTGCCATGACGTCGGCGATCGCATCGCCGAACTCGGCCCGTCCCTCGGTGACCATGCAGAACCGCCATGGCCAGGTGCGCTTGTGGTTCGGCGCCCACTGGGCCAACTCGCACAGGTACTCGACGACGTCCCGAGGAACCTCGCGGTGCGGGTCGACCTTCATGTTCGTGCGGCGGGCGCGCACCAGCGCGGCGAAACCCTCCGGCGTCACTCCGGATGCCTCCGGATGTGGTCGACGATGAGGTCGACCCACCGTTGCCACAGTTGGGGCGGGTAGTCGTGGCCCATCCCGGCGATGACCTCGTAGCGCGCGCCGGGGATCAGCTCGGCGGTGCGGGCGCCGCCGATCTGGTCGATGAGCGTGTCCTTGTCGCCGTGCATCACCAGCGTGGGCACAGTGACGTGGCGCAGGCGCTCGGCCCGCGGTTCGCTGGCCATGATCGCCAAGTACTGCCGGGTGGGGCCTGTGGGGGTGTAGGCGCGGTCGTAGGCGCGCTCGGCGTCGCGGCGCCAGCGAGCTTCGTCCGCGAACTCCGGGCTGCCCCACTCGCGTTGGCCATCGATCCAGCTCTGCACGTACCCCTCTCGGTCGTGAGCGGGTGGGGCCAACAGCAGTTCAGCCGCGCGTGGTGAGCTCTTGCGGTACTCGGGTTCACCGGTGGTGCTCATCACCGAGGTCATCGTGATCAGGCGGTGCGGGTGCTCGATGGCCATCGTCTGGACAATCATTCCGCCCATGGACAGGCCCATCACATGCGCCCGCTTCACCCCGAGTGCGTCGAGCACCACCATCCCGTCAGCAGCCATGTCGCTGATGGTGTACGCGGCGCCGTGCGGCC
>CAZREK010000104.1:0-7931 GCA_964598965.1 uncultured Bifidobacterium sp.
TCTTCCTGTTCATCCTGCTGACGGTGACGGGCATCTTCCTGATGTTCTTCTACCGGCCCACCGACGTGCAGGCCTGGAACGACATCTCCAACCTGCAGACCTCGGTGACGTTCGGTCTGTTGGTCAGAAACATGCACCGATGGGGTGCTCACCTCATGGTGCTCAGTGTGTTCCTGCACATGGCCCGCGTCTTCTACCACGGTGCCTACAAGCCGCCGCGAGAGTTCAACTGGGTCATCGGCGTCATCCTCCTCACGCTCACCCTGCTGCTGTCGTTCACCGGCTACCTGCTGCCGTGGGACCAGCTGGCCCTGTGGGCGGTCACCGTGGGTACCAACATGATGGGCTACTCGCCGGTCATCGGTACCCAGGTGCGGTTCGTGCTGCTCGGCGGCAAGGAGATCGGTGGCGACACCCTCCTGCGCTGGTACGTGCTGCACGTGTTGTTCTTCCCGTTCATCATCATCATCTTCATGGCGATCCACTTCTGGCGTGTCCGCAAGGACGGCGGAATCTCCGGACCGCTGTGATCGAGGGAGACGTTCAATGACCGAGATCCCCGAACACCTCCTGAAGCGAGCGCAAGCTGCTCGCGACAAGGCCGCCGCCGACGCGCCGGCCGAGGCTGCCCCCAGCGCCGACGCCGGTGCTGCCGATCCGCGCATCCCCGCGCACCTGCTCGAGCGCAGCAAGGCTCGCCAGGCTGCTGCCGCAGGTGGCGACGCCGGTGGCGCCGTTGCCGTGCAGGAGAAGGTGGGCAGCGTCGTCGGCGCCGCCCCCACCGGTGGTGGCGTACCGCTCGGCGCGGGTCCCGGCGGGCACACGCAGCGCCTGCTCACCGTCGTCAAGAGCGGCTCCATCCAGGAGGCCAAGGCTTCCCCGGTGGACAAGGTGCACACCTGGCCGCACCTGCTGGTGGTGGAGTTCGTCGCCGCCCTGGCGTGCCTGTCGTTCCTGTTCTTCTTCTCGGTGTTCGTGAACGCCCCGCTGCTGCAGCAGGCGAACATCAACAAGACGCCGAACCCGTCGAAGGCGCCGTGGTACTTCCTCGGCCTGCAGGAACTGCTCACCATGTTCCACCCGATGGTCGCCGGTGTGACCATCCCCGGCGTGGGCCTCATCGTGCTGATCCTGGCCCCCTACATCGACAAGAACCCGTCCAACAAGCCCGAGGATCGCAAGTTCGCGATCTCGCTGATGACGGTTCACATGATGTTCTGGGCGGTGCTCGTGATCATCGGTTCGTTCTTCCGTGGTCCTGGTTTCAACTTCACGCTCCCGTGGCGTGACGGACTCTTCTTCGAACTGTGAGGCCGACGCTGTCATGAGTTCTTCAGTCATCATCGCCATCGCAGTCGCAGCCGCCGTGCTGTTGGCGGCCGTGGTGCTGCTCGGTGCGGCTCGCAAGGCCGACGTTCGCGGGGCCGGCGCCCTCAGCCGCGAAACCCGCAAGCGCGACCGCGACGCGGACATCGACCTGCCGCCGTCGGGCCGCGAGGTCGAGCGTGCCGCGGCGCAGTCCAACGCGCCTGCCACCACGGCAGCTCCGGTGGCTCCTGCGGTGTGGGTCGCCCCGGACCCCGAGGAGATCGGCGTCACTCGCCGTCAGTTCCTCAACCGGGCGACGGTCACCCTCATGGGCACCAGCATCCTCACGTTCGCTGCCGCCAGCTTCGTCGCCTTCCTCTGGCCGACCGCCGCCCCGATCTTCGGTGGCAAGGTCAACGTCGGCAAGAAGGACGACATCCTCGCCAGCATCCGCAGCAACAACGGGTTCTTCTACTCGTCCAGCGCTCGTTCGTACCTCACCGTCTACCCGCCCGAGGCACTGCCGAAGGCCAAGGGTGTGAAGGAGTACGGGCCGATCCTGTCCGGCCTGGAGGAAGGCATCATCGCCTCCTACCAGAAGTGCCCGCACCTCGGCTGCCGTGTGCCGCAGTGCAACAGCAGCCAGTGGTTCGAGTGCCCGTGCCACGGCTCGCAGTACAACCGAGTCGGTGAGAAGAAGGGTGGCCCCGCCCCGCGCGGCATGGACCACTTCGCTGTCACCGTCAGCGGGTCGGGGGATGTCGTCATCGACACCTCGATCGTCGTCACCGGCGTCGCTATCGGCGTCAACACCACCGGCCAAGAGGCCGAGGGTCCGCACTGCATCACCGGTGGAGGTGGACACGGATGATCGCGATGGACACCACTTTGGTTGCCTGGCTGCTGTTGGTAGTCATCGTCATCGGCTGGCTGGCGTATTGGGTACTCAACCTGTTCTCGGCCCGGCGCGAGCTGGGCTCCGAGATCGAGATGGCTCCCAACCGCAAGCCGTACTACGACGACGAGGTGCTCGAAGGCCGTCGCCTGGAGCGCATGCAGATCCTCGCCGTTCTGCTGCTGATCACCCTCGTGGTCGGGTTGCCGCTCTACTGGATGTTCGAGCCGGACCGTCAGGCCGGCGCTGTCAGCGGCAAGACCGAGCGCTTCCGCTGGTGGGGTGAAGAGCTGTTCATGCCCACCGCCAGCGGTGGCTTCAACTGCTCCGGCTGCCACGGCGGCATGGCTGCCACCGGTGGTCAGGCCCCGTACGCCGTCACCGATGTCAACACCGGTGAAGTGAAGTCGGTGAACTGGTACGCCCCGGCGCTGAACACGGTGTTCTACCGCTTCAGCCAGGACGAGGTCCGGTTCATTCTCAACTACGGTCGCCCCTTCTCGCCGATGTCGGCGTGGGGTGCGCCGGGCGGTGGCCCGATGACCGAGCAGAACATCGAGACGCTGCTGGTGTACCTGGAGAGCATCCAGGTGCAACCGGAGGGCTGTCTCACCAACAAGTCCTTCGTGGACAAGGCCGATCCGTACGTGTGCGACGGCGGCACCCTGCCGCAGACCACCAAGGACGAGATCCAGGCCTCTGTCGACGCCTACCTCGCCGCCAACCCCGGCGCCTCCGAGGGTGAAGCGCTCTTCAACCTCGACGTGGCCAGCGGTGCCTACAGCTGCGCACGCTGCCACACGCCGGGCTGGAGCTACGGCGAGCCGGGTGTCGCCGCCCAAGGCGCGTTCGGCTGGAACCTGACGGGCGGCGCTGCTGCCACTCACTTCCCCAGCGAGGCCGACATGATCACGTTCATCACGAACGGGTCGTCCAACGGCAAGAAGTACGGCATGCAAGGTCAGGGCACCGGCCGTATGCCCGCTTTCGGCCACCTGCTCAGCGAAGAGCAGATCAAGGCCATCGTCGAATACGTGCGGAGTCTGTGATGAGTGCACTGCTGGCCGTCAACTGGGAATGGGAGCTGCGCGGCAGCCTCATCGTGATCATCGCGGTGGGTGTGCTCGTGGGCAGCATCTACCTCATCCTCGGCACCAACATGGGCGCCCGCTTGGGCTTCCTCGTCACGTTCGCCGCACTCGCCGGCTGGATGTTCATCCTCGGCGGTGTGTGGTGGATGTACGGCAAGGGTCTGCTGGGCGACGACACGACGTGGCGTCCGATGGACAACACCACGATCATCCGCGACTCGGCGCGTCTGTCCGGCTTGGGCATTCTGCCCTCGGACGACCCGTACGTCCCGAGCGGTGATCATGTCGCCGACGCGGCGACGGTGCAGAGCGAGCTGCAGGCCAATGGTTGGCGCAAGCTGGACTCGGCGCTGCCGGGCTTCCAGCAGGCCGGCTCGGCGGGCTCGGCGATGGTCGAGTCGTCGAAGGTGTTCGCCGCTGGCGAGTTCACCGTCGTCGGCGTGTTCGACAAGGGCGGCGAGCGTGGTCCCAAGTTCTGGGACAACAACATCGACTTCCTCGCCTTCTTCCACAAGCCGCACTATGCGCTGGTGGAGATCGCGCCGCTGGTGCCGCAGCAGGCCGAACCTGGCCGCGCCCCTGCGCGCGCTGTCATCGACACCAGTCGCCCGCACGAGTACGTGTACATGATCCGCGATCTCGGGCAGAAGCGTGTCCCTGCCGCGATCATCTGCATCGGCTCGCTGGTGATCTTCATCATCCTCTGCTGGCTGCTGCACACACGCGACAAGCGCGTGCTGGCGAACCGCTCGGCGAAGGCACTTCCCGCGAAGGCGTGACCATATGGGCCAGTACCTCCCGATCATCTGTCTCCTGATTCTGGCGGTGCTGTTCGGTGCGTTGAGCTTCGCTGCGTCGCGTCTGCTGGCGCCGCGGCGGCCCTCGGCTGCGAAGGAAGCGCCGTACGAGTGCGGCATCGTGCCAAGTCGCGAGCCACCCGAGCGTTTCCCTGTCACGTTCTACGTGGTCGCGATGCTGTTCATCATGTTCGACATCGAACTGATCTTCATCTACCCGTTCGCCGTCGATCGTTCGTTCCTCGGCGCTTACGCGCTGTGGGAGATGCTCGCGTTCAGCGTGGTCTTCTTCCTGGCCTTCGTCTACGTCGTCGCTCGCGGCGCGCTGGACTGGGGTCCGGTGGTGAAGCAGCGCCGCTTGAACTCCGCGCTCTCGCCCGAGCGCACCAGCACCAGCACCATCCGCCGCGTCGGCCTCGAAGGCCGTCCGGAAGCGGCTGCGTGAGCACGGCAAGGGTGAACGTATGAGCCTCATCAAGGACATCGCCGACGACGGCTTCGGCGGGATTCCGCACAACGCCATCACCGGCAAGCTGGAGGATCTCGTCAACTGGGCGCGCAGCCGCAGTTCGTGGCCGGCATCGTTCGGTCTCGCCTGCTGTGCCATCGAGATGATGGCAACCGGCGCTGCCCACTACGACCTCAGCCGCTTCGGCATGGAGGTCTTCCGCGCCTCGCCGCGCCAGGCCGACATCATGATCGTGGCCGGCCGCGTCAGCCAGAAGATGGCCCCAGTGCTGCGTCAGGTGTACGACCAGATGATGGAACCCAAGTGGGTCATCAGCATGGGCGTGTGCGCCAGCAGCGGCGGCATGTTCAACAACTACGCGATCGTGCAGGGCGTGGATCAGGTCGTGCCCGTCGACGTCTACGCGCCGGGCTGCCCTCCCACGCCCGAGACGCTGATCCACGCGATCGAGACGCTGCACCAGAAGATCGAGGACGGCGAACTGCTGAAGCGGCGCAAGGCCACTGGTGCGGGTGCCAACCTGCACGTGTCCGAGATCCCCGCCGGCGCCCAGCCCGTCCCGGTCATCCTCGGGATCCGGTGAACACGATGAGCAACTACGGAGTCATCGAATCCGACAGCCGCGGCCAGCGCGTGCTGCACCCCACTCGTCAGCAGTATGTCGCCACCGTGCGCGCGCTGTTGGCCGACACGTTCGTGATGTGCTCGGACCTCACCGCGGTCGATTACCTGTCGTTCCCGGGCCGGTCGTTGCCCGAGGGCGTCACGGCCGAGCGCTTCGAGGTCGTCGTCAACCTGTTGTCGCTGGAGCGCCGCGAGCGCATCCGGGTGCGCGTGCAGGTGCCCGAGGCCGACGCCACGCTGCCCACCCTGTTCGACATGTACCCGGGCACCGAGGCCATGGAGCGCGAGGTGTACGACATGTTCGGCATCACCTTCACCGATCACCCTGACCTCACTCGCATCCTGATGCCCGAGGACTGGGAGGGGCACCCGTTGCGCAAGGACTACGACCAGGGCCGCATCCCGGTGCAGTTCAGCGCCGACTTCCCGGCGAAGGAGCAGTGATGACGGACATCGTCTCCACGATCCGTTCGGGCAACGAGCCGGCGCAGGGCTTGAAGCCGCGCAGCGAACTCACTGCTCGCGAGCTGCTGCGCGAGGTCGGTGCGGTGTTGCGCATGAGCGAGGCCGAGGCCGCCAAGCTCGGCGACATCCCGGTCGACCCTGCTGAAGATCAGACGATGATCATCAACATGGGTCCGCAGCACCCCAGCACGCACGGCGTGTTGCGCCTCATGCTGGAGCTGCAGGGCGAGACCGTCCTGCGCTGCAAGCCGATCATCGGCTACCTCCACACTGGCATGGAGAAGACCGGCGAGAACCTCACGTACATGCAGGGCGGCACCAACGTCACCCGCATGGACTACCTCAGCTGCCTCAACAACGAGCTGGCGTTCAGCCTCGCCACGGAGAAGCTGCTCGGCATCGACGGCGACATCCCCGAGCGCGCCGTCTGGATGCGCATGCTGCTCAGCGAGCTGAACCGCATGAGCAGCCACCTGCTGTTCCTGGCCACCAACGGCATGGACATCGGTGCGGTCAGCATGATGATCTACGGCTGGCGCGAGCGCGAGGAAGTGTTGCGCTTCTTCCAGAAGGTCACCGGTCTGCGGATGAACCACAACTTCATCCGGCCCGGCGGTGTGGCCGCCGACCTGCCGCACGGCTGGCGCGACGACGTCCTGCACATTCTGGACACCCTGCCCGGCCGCCTGGAGGAGTACGACATCCTGATGACCGGTCAGCCGATCTGGCGCGACCGTCTGCAGGGTGTCGGCGTGATCACCGCCGAAGAGGCGATGGCGCTCGGTGCCACGGGCCCGATCCTGCGCAGCACCGGCGTGCCCTGGGACCTCCGTCGCGACACGCCGTACCTGCGCTACCCCGAGGTGGACTTCGACGTCATCGTCGGCAGCTACGGCGATGCGTTCGACCGCTATGCGATCCGTCTCAACGAGATCCGCGAGAGCATGAAGATCGTCCGCCAGATTCTCGACAAGATGCCGTCGGGCGACTACCGCATCCAGAACAAGAAGGTCACGCCTCCGCCGCGCGCTCGCATCGACGAGAGCATGGAAGCGCTGATCCACCACTTCAAGATCTTCACCGAGGGCTTCAAGGTGCCCGAGGGAGAGGTGTACGTGGCCATCGAGAGCCCGCGTGGCGAGATCGGTTGCTACATCGCCAGCGACGGCTCGGCCACGCCGTACCGCATGCACGTGCGCGCGCCATCGTTCGTCAACATCCAATGCCTGCCGCACATGATGCGCGGCGGCCTCGTCGCCGATGCAGTGGCCGTCATCTCGTCGGTCGACCCGGTGCTGGGAGAGGTGGACCGGTGAGCCGGCTCAGCGAATCGAACGTGATCATCGCCAAGGAGATCATCGGGCGCTACCCGAAGTCGCGCTCGGCCACCATCCCCTTGTTGCACCTTGCGCAGCAGCAGGACGGTCATCTCACCGAGGAAGCAATCGCGCATGTCGCGGAGCTGGTCGGCGCGACGTCCGCCGAGGTGTTGGGCACCGCCACCTTCTACGAGATGTTCAAGTTCGACAAGGTCGGCAAGTACCTCATCAACATCTGCGGCACGATGTCGTGCGCGCTGATGGGCAGCGAGGAACTGCTGCACCATGCGGAGAAGACGCTGGGCGTCAAGGCCGGTGGCACCACCGCCGACGGCATGTTCACGCTCGAGCACGCGGAGTGCCAGGCCGCTTGCACCGAGGCGCCGAACCTGCAGGTCAACTACCGCCACTGCCACCGCATGACGACGGACAAGTTCGACCAGCTGATCGATGACCTGCGCAACGGTCGCCGCGACGGCGAGATCCCGGCGCACGGCACGCTTGCACGTGTGCGCCAGCAGATCCCGCACGAGCGCGCAGTCGGCCCGGCTTCGCCCGATGCCCCCGCTGCACCCGCGTGGTTCCCGCCGAAGGAGGCCGCCCAGTGAGCTCGTACAAGTGGGCCGCCGGCTACATCGACGACGGTGATCGGCCGAAGATCGTCACTTCCCGCTTCCACCTGGAGGACGGGTTCACCCTCGACCGCTACCACGCAACTGGCGGTTACGAGGGTCTGAAGGCTGCGCTCGCGCGTACACCGCAGCAGGTGCACGACGAGGTCAAGGGCGCGACCGTCCTGGGTCGCGGCGGCGCCGGCTTCCCCGCCGGCACCAAGTGGGGCCTCATGCCCGCGGAGAAGTACCCGCGTTACCTCGTCGTCAACGGTGACGAGAGCGAGCCGGGCACCTACAAGGACCGCTTGCTGATGGAGCGCGATCCGCACCAGCTGATCGAGGGTTGCCT
>CAZREK010000105.1:0-7859 GCA_964598965.1 uncultured Bifidobacterium sp.
GTGCAGGGTCACTCGGGGGTGACGTAGGCAGCGGTGATGCCGCCGTCGATGATCAGCGACTGGCCGGTCATCCAGCTGCTCTCGTCGCTGGCGAGGAACAGCGCACCGTTGGCGATCTCGATCGGCTCGCCGAAGCGGCCCATCGGGATGTGCACCAGGCGGCGGTTGCGCTTCGCATCGTCGCTGAGGAACTTCGCCAGCAGCGGCGTCATGATCGGGCCGGGGCACAGCGCGTTGCAGCGCACACCCTGGCGGGCGTAGATGGTGGCGATCTCGCGGGTCATCGCCAACACAGCACCCTTCGACGCGGTGTAGGCCACCTGCGGGGTGGCGGCGCCCATGTGGGCCACGAACGAGGCAACGTTGACGATGCTGCCGCCGCCGGACTTCTGCATCGCCGGGATCGCGTACTTGCAGCCCAGCATGGTGCCCAGGACGTTGATGTCCATCGTCTTCTGATAGGTCTCGACACTGGTGGTGACGGGGTTGTCGTCGTCGCCCAACATCACGCCCGCGTTGTTGTACAGCACGTGGAGGCCGCCGTACGTCTCCACTGCGAAGTTCACCGCGTTCTCCACCGATTCGGGGGAGGTGACGTCGCACGCCACATACGACGCGTCGCCGCCCGCTGCGGCGATCGCCTCGACGGCCTCGTCGCCATCGGTGATGTCTGCGATGACGACCTTTGCTCCTTCGGCGGCGAAGCGCTCTGCGCCCACACGACCGAGACCCGACGATGCACCTGTGATGAGGCGACTTTGCCCTGAAGACGACTCATGGCGTGTCACGGTAGCGGATGCGGCAGACTGCACCTCGATGACGAGCTGGCGTGTGATGACTTGGAACGTGCTGGGGGCGCACGACCCCGACTTGGCCGGCCTGGCCGCCGTGGTCCGCGAGTACGAGCCGGATGTCGTGGCCTTCCAGGAGATCCGCCGCGGCCAGGCCCGCCGCCTGGCCAAGCGGCTGGGATGGCGCCACGTGTGGGCGCGCAAGCACTACCCCTACTCGCCGCTGTTGTGGTGGCGGGCGGAGGGGTTGGCGATCATGTCCATGTGGCAGGTCAGCGGCCGGCTGGCCACCACCATCTCGCCCGAGGTCAGCACGTGGACGTACCGGCACCGCGTGCTGGTGGCCGCGACGGTCACCCGGCGCGACGGGTCCATCCGCGTTTTCGACACCCACCTCTCCGGTGAGGACGCGGACCGGCGCATCGCCCAGGCCCGCCGAGTTGCCGACCGCGTGCGCGCCGACACCTCCGACGTGTGCGTGGTGTGCGGCGACTTCAACACCACCGACGGCACCGAGACCGAGGTGTTGCGCGAGTTCACCGCCGTGGGGCTGGTGGACCACGGGGGCGAGCACACCAACCCGTCGAACCAGCCATACCAACGCATCGACTATGTGCTGCTGCCGACGGCCGCCCGGTGGGTGCAGACGCTGACACCCGAGGGTGACGACATCTGGCGGCGCCTCAGCGATCACCTGCCCGTGCTGGTGGAATTCGAGCTCTGACCGCCGGGCCACGCCGCTACGGTCGAACGCATGACGCCCTTCGCCGCCGCTACCACGGTCCAGCGTGTCGACGCGGGCCGGTATCGCACGGAACTCGACGAGTCGTGGAACCTGCGGCCGCTGCCTCAGGGCGGCATCATCACCGCCATCGCGCTGAGGGCGATGGAGGCCGAGCTGGGCAACCCGGCGCAGACGTTGCGCACGTTGCACACCGTGTTCGTGGGGCAGGTGGCGCACGGCGAGCTGGAGGTGCGGGTGGAGGTGTTGCGCACCGGGCGCTCCATGTCGCACCTGCGCGCCGAGGTGCGCAACGTGGGCGCGGCCGCCGGGCACATCACCACCGCTGTCTTCGGCGCTTCACGAGAAGGGTTCGAGTTCACCCACCTGCAGCGTCCGGTGGTTCCTCCGCCCGAGGCCTGCCGTTCGTTCCGTGAGCCTCCCCCGGCAGGCTTCCCCGCGTTCCGTCCACTGCCGTTCTGGACCGATCAGGTGCATGGTCGCGGGGCCATCGGTGTCGCCCCGTGGGTGCACGTGGCCGAACGCACCGCCGAGCAGGCGATCTGGTACGAGTTCGACCACACGCCCTGGATCGACGACGGCGCGCGCCTCGACCCGTACTCGCTGGTGGTGCTGGCCGACACGATGCCGGGTGCGGTCAGCCAGCGCATCGGCCCCACCGACCGCATGTGGTTCGGGCCGAGCGTCGACCTGACGGTGCACCTGTGCGGCAACTGCCGCAGCCCGCAAGTGCTGGCGCACAACATCGCCCGCTGGGCCGGCGACGGCTATGCCTCCATCGACATGGCGCTGTGGGACGACGACCGACTCGTCGCCTACGGCACCCAGGTGGCCTTCTTCACCTTCCCCGACGTCTGAGGCGAGTTACCCTCTCGGAATGCGGCACAAGCAGGCTCCGACGCAGGAAGTGCTGGACGAAGTGCTCGCACCCGCGCAGGCAACGGAGACAGGTGTCGAACCCGCAGAGGCGTCGACACCGTCCGACAAGATGTCGAGAGTCAAGTTCGTCGCCCAAGTTGTCGGAGAGATCCTCGAGAACCTTCCGCACGGCATGTAGCCGGCTGCCGAAGTCGGCGTTCAGGCGGGCTACAGCCCCGCCTCATCGCCAACATTGACCGTGCGACTCTGAAGTCGGCGTTCAGGCGGGCCACAGCCCCGCCTCATCGCCAACATTGGAAAGGTCGTCAGCGCATCGCCCGGCGGATCTCAAGCGCTATCCGCATACGCAAGATGCGCGCCGCACACAACGCATCGAAACAGGTAGGCGGTTCGGTCACCGTCAGCATCGAGTGCCTCAACCTCGAGCGCGCTGCTTGGCCCCTGCCTCGCCAGCAAGTCGTCAAGTGCCCCCGGCGCACGCAGGAGTTCTGCGTGGCCCGCCCGACCAACGAACGCCGCTGCATCGTCGCAGTGATACAGCCAGTGCTCTTGCTGCCACCCTTGGAAGCCGGGAGTCCGATGCTCAACCTCGTCGAGTACCGTCGGAGCAACGCCAGCCGGCACCCCGGACCCCACATCTGTGAACGCAGCATCGAAGATCCGTGCAGCAGAACCGTCCGCGATGCACCAGGGACAGAGTGCGCTGTCGAACTCGTCGACCGCATAAACCGGGCCGACATAGATGTAGCCGCGGGATCGACCGCAGGCCAGACAGACTGCGCCGGACACACGAACGGAACCCGTCGACACGGGGTCGGGGTGATACCTGAAAGTTGGGAGGGGCTCCACGCCGCCCTTCTTCCGAAACCTCATGACTGGGCACTCTGTCCGCTCACTGTGCTTGCGGTCAAGGAAGGCGATCTGCCTCGCAGGACAATCACTCCCTTGGGGCGGCAGCGTGTCATCCGAGCACGAACTGCCAAGATGATCACGTGACAAGAGAACGCCGCAACGTTCTGCTCGGTTCTGGCGTCGCAATCGTGCTCGCCTCGCCGGTTGCCATACGATCCGACGCCCCGGTTCTCGCAGAGTTGGGCGTGATGGCGATGGGGTCAGCCGTCGTGATCGCGTTGGCGATCCTGCGGACGACTGAGCGCGAGTAGAGCGCGAAAGTTGGCGTTCAGGCGGGGCTGAACCCCGGCTCAGCGCCAACATTGACCGTGCGACTCGGAAGTTGGCGTTCAGGCGGGCCACAGCCCCGCCTCAGCGCCAACATGAGCCGGCCGGGGCGAACGATCTAGATGCGCTCCCAGTAGCGGCGCAGTTCCCAGTCGGTGACGGTGTGGTTGAACGCTTCCCACTCGGCCTTGGCCATGGTGAGGATGTGGTGGTGCACGTCCTCGCCGAAGCACTCGCGGGCGATGTCGCTGCGCTCCCACGCGTTGATCGCGTCGACGATGTTCCACGGAATGCGCGGGATGTCCGGCGCCTCGTAGCCGTTGCCCGCGAACGGTGCGCCGAGCTCGAGCTCGTTCTTGATGCCGTACAGGCCACCGGCGATCGTGCCCGCGAACGCGAAGTAGCTGTTCGCGTCGCTGCCCGGAATGCGGCACTCCACGCGGGTGCCCTTGCCGTGGCCCACCTTGCGGAAACCGAGCGTGCGGTTGTCGATGCCCCAGCCGATACCGGTGGGCGCCCACGAGCCGAGCTGGAACCGCTTGTAGCTGTTGATCGTGGGGGCCCACAGCAGGCTGAACTCCTGCGCGGTGCGGATGAGGCCGGCGAGGTAGTGCTGGAACGTCTCACTCATGCCGTGCGGGCCATGGTGGTCGTCGAACACCGCGGTCTTGCCGTCGAGCGTCCACAGGCTGGAGTGGATGTGACACGACGAACCGGTGTCGTTGAAGTCGTACTTGGCCATGAAGCTGACCGAACGGCCGGCGAAGTGAGCGATCTCCTTCGCGGCCAGCTTGTAGATGCTGTTGCGGTCGGCCATCTCCACCGCGGTGGTGTAGTCGAGGTTGATCTCGTGCTGGCCCTTGCCGGCCTCGCCCTTGCTGAACTCCACCGGCACACCGGCCGCCTCGAGGTTGCGGCGGATCGCGCCCAGCACGTACTCGTCCTTGGTGGTCTGCAGGATGTGGTAGTCCTCCAGCCACGGCGAGTGCGGCTTCAGGTTGCGGTAGCCCTTGTCGTGAGCCTCGTCGTAGGTGTCGCGGAACAGGTAGAACTCGATCTCGCTGGCAACCATCGGCAGGAAACCCATCGCCGCGGCGGCATCGACCTGCGCCTGCAGGATGCTGCGCGGCGCGACGGAGATCAGCTCGTGACTGTCCACGTTCAGCAGATCGCACATGATCATCGCCGTCTTCTCCACCCACGGGATGACGCGCACCGTGTTCCAGTCGGCCTTGGCCAACATGTCGCCGTAGCCCTGGTCGTACGACGCGAAGCGATAACCCGGCACCGGGTTGTTGTCCATGTCGCAGGCGATGAGGTAGTCGCAGTTCTCCGTGCCCGCATCGGCGACGCTCTGCAGGAAGAAGCGGCCGGTGGTGCGCTTGCCCACCAGGCGACCCTGCAGGTCGGGGAACACCATCAGGACGGTGTCGATGGAACCGTCGCGGATGAGCTGCTCGAGTTGTTCACGGGTGTGCGTACCAGACATGCGGGGCACACTAGACCGACGGGAGGGCCCGATCGTTCAGGCCCGACTGCACCGAGTCAGGACGACTTCTTCTTGGTTTCCTTCGGCGGCTTGAGCACGCCCTTGGCCAAGGCCTCGTCGAGGTAGCGCTCGGCTTCTTCGGCCGACACCTTCAGCGCAGGAGCGATCTCGCTGATGAGGTTGATGCGCGCGCGGTCGTACATGGTGCGCTCAGCGGCCGACAGCGAGGCGTCGCGGTTGCGGGCGGCGAGGTTACGAACGACCTCGGCCACCTGATACACGTCGCCGCTCTTCAGCTTCTCCTGGTGGTTCTTGAACCGGCGGCTCCAGTTGGAGGGCACACGCGGGTCGGGCTTGGACAGCACGGCCACGAGGTCTTCGAGCTCTTCGGGGTTCACCGGCGGGCGCACACCGACTTCGGCCGCCTTCAGCGTGGGCACCGACAGCGTCATCTCGTTGATGACCGTCTTCAGGATCAAGTACTCCTGCGTGGTGCCGAAGGCTTCCATCTTCTTGGTGCCGACCACGATGCATGCCCCGTGCTGCGGGTAGATGACCGTGTCGCCCTTCTTGAACTTCACTTTCAACCTCACCTCCGCAATGGACCCGCTCAGGGTAGGCCCTCGACACCGGTTTCCCACGCGGTATAAGTTGGCCTATCGCACGTCGAAAAGGGGGATTCGTATGAAGGCCCGTCCTGTCCTGGCTGCCACCGCTGCTGCGGCCGTGATGATCCTCGCCGGGTGCGGCGACAGCGGCAGAGGACCCACCGCCACGTCGTCGCAGGCGACGACAGCAACCCCGACCGCCGAGCAGATGTCCACGACGGTCGCGCCCGACACCACCGTCGCCATGCCCGAACAGATGGTGGAGGCGCAACGCCTGGCCGGCACCTACACGGGTGAGTGGGACAACACCACGTTCGCCTCGCACGGCACGATGGACGCAACCGTCACCGTCGACGAGACCAGCGGAACCGCCACGCTGACGCTGGACATCGGCGGCACGGCGTTCGGGTCGCCCGATCCGCCCGCCATCGAGACCGTGCTCGACCTGGCCGGCAACGGGCCGATCGCCGGGAACAACGACTTCTTCGGCGACTTCACCGTCACCATCGACGATGCCGGCCACCTCGTGTTCGAGGCGTCGGCAGTGCCCGGCGTCGGCGGCAAGAAGATGACGGTCGACGGCACGTTCGATGGCGACACCTTCACCGGCGCCTATACCATCGCCGGCCTGGCCGACGGCACGTTCAGCTGCACTCGCGCCTGACGGCGGCGGTGGCGGCAATCAACTGCAGTACCAGGTGAGGGTGAAGGCCACGGTCGTGGATTCCACGTGGCCGCGGCGGTGGTCGCCGCAGGCGCGGTGGTGCCCGCGCCGCTGCTGGTCTCGCTCTTGCTGCACGCCGCCAGCGCGCTCAGCAGGCACAGGGTGATGGTCATCGTCCGCCGCATGATGCGCTCCTCTCCCGTCTGTCCAGGGGTGCCTCCGGTAGGACTCGAACCCACAACCAACGGGGTAGAAACCCGCTGCTCTATCCATTGAGCTACAGAGGCGCGCCCAAAGCCTACGAGACGCGATTGACACGACGACCGCCGTGCAATTGCGCCGAGATCCTCAGCCGCGGGCGAGCAGCATCCGACGCAGCAGATCGAGCGCGGTGATCACGCTCATCTGCCGCATCTGGTCGCGCTGGCCGGGCAGGCGGAACTGGCGCACAACGACCTCGTCACCGATCGCGACGCCGGCGAACAGAGTGCCCACCGGCATGCCGTCCTGCTCGGTGGGGCCGGCGACACCGGTCAGCGACAGGGCCACATCGCAGTGCAGTGCCTCGCGGGCACCACGGGCCATCTGCACGGCGGCGACCTCGCTGACCACCGGCCCGGGTGGCACGTGCAGCAGGTCCTGCTTCACCCCGGTGGCGTAGCTGACGATGCCGCCGCGGAACACCTCGCTGGCACCGGGCACGCCCGTGAGGCGCCCGGCAACCAGGCCGCCGGTGACGGATTCGGCGACGCCCAGCGACAGGCCTTGGTCGCGCAGCAGGTCGAGCACCGCGGACTCCATCGTCTGTTCGTCGACGCCGAACACAATGTCGTCGACCAGCACCCGCACCTCGGCTTCCCAGCGGCCCAGCAGTTCCAGCGCGGCGTCCTCGGTGGGCGCCTTGGCGGTGAGGCGCACCTTGATGCCCTCCCACCCGCTGGCCAGGAACGCGAGCGTGGGGTTGCCCTCCGCGTCGAGGCGGGCGATCACCGGGTCGAGCCGCTCGTTCAGACCGCTCTCGCTCTCGCCCCAGGTGCGCAGGGTGCGGCTGACGATCACCGACGCGTCGCCGGCGCGGGCGCGCAGGTCGGGCAGCACGGCACGGTCGAGCATGTCCTTCATCTCGTGCGGCACACCGGGCACCGCGTAGATCACCTTGTCGACGCCGTCGATCGTCACCGGGCAGATCAGGCCCGGCGCCGTGCCACGGGTCTGGCGGATCAGCTCGGCGCCATCGGGCACCTGTGCCTGGCGCAGGTTGTTCTGGGCCATCGGTCGGTTGCGGGCGGCGAACAGCTGGCGGATCGTGTCGGCCACCGACTCGTCGTGGTGTAGGTCGACGCCCATCACGGCCGCGATCGGCCAGAACAACACGCCGAGGATCGACTGGACGCTGAGGCCCCCGGGCAGCAGGCTCAGCGTCCAGTTGATCACCGCGACCAGACCGAGGAATGCGATCAGCATCGCGCCGACGTTGAGCGCGAGCTGCAGACCGTCCGACGCGCCG
>CAZREK010000106.1:0-7838 GCA_964598965.1 uncultured Bifidobacterium sp.
GGGGAACATCACCAGTGGCTCGCCCTCCAGTTCTGCCAGCCGAACCGCGGTGCGTGCGGCCAGTGGGTGGTCCTCGGGAATGGCGACGTACAGGCGCTCCATCAGCAGGGTCTCGGCGGTGATGCCTGGCTGTGGCTGAACGACGCGGTTGAACGCCAAGTCGATCGTGCGGTGCGCGAGCGCCTCCAACTGCTCGGCCTTGGCCATGTTGTGCAGCACGATCTTCACGTCGGGGAAGTCGGCACGAAAGGCGCGCAGCATCATCGGGATGGCACCGAAGATGCCGGTGCCGAACAGGGCCACGTCGAGCCTGCCGGTGAGGCCCTCGCCCGCCCGCAGCGCGCGGTCGCCCGCCTGCTCGGCGAAGTGCAGCATGCGTCGCGCGTCGTCCAGCAGCACTCGGCCCGCGTTGGTCAACTCCACCCCGCGGTTCGTGCGCGTCAGCAGGGTCGCGCCCAACTCGCGCTCGAGTTGCGCGATCTGGCGAGTGAGCGGCGGTTGCGCCATGTGCAGTCGTTCCGCAGCGCGACCGATGCTGCCCTCCTCGGCGACAGCGACGAAGTAGCGCAGGTGCCGTAGCTCCATACCCGCAGGGTATCGCAGTGGTCCCGAATCGGTATTGGACGGTAGGGCGGACCGGGTCGCACGATGGGCGGTGACAAGTGTCCGAATTCGCGGAGACAGAGGGGACCAACCATGGCATTGACCGGCGTGACCCGCCCGGGTCACATTCAACTGCGAGTGCTCGATCTCGCCGAAAGCGTGCGCTTCTACACCGACGTGATGGGTCTCGTGGAGACCGGTCGCGACTCGCAGGGCCGCGTGTACTTCAAGACCTACGAGGAGCGCGACCACTCCAGCTTCATCATCCGCGAGGCGGACGAAGCCGGCATGGACTTCATCGGCTTCAAGGTGCTGAACGAGGCCACCCTCGATCAGCTGGAGAAGAACCTGCAGGACTACGGCGTCACCACCCGCCGCCTCCCCGCCGGCGATCTGCTGGAGACCGGCGAGCGCGTGCGCTTCACCTTGCCCACTGGGCACGAGATGGAGCTGTTCGCGACGAAGAAGATCCTCGGCAACCCGCTGGGCGACTTCAACCCCAAGCCCTACAACCCGGGCCTCGACAGGGGCATCGCTCCGGTGCGCTTCGACCACGCGCTGCTGTACGGCCCGAACGTCAACGACGCGCTGGCGCTGCTGACCGACGTGCTCGGCTTCCACCTCACCGAGTACGTGACGCTGCCCGACAGCGACGTCAAGGGTGCCCTGTGGATGGCGTGCTCGAACAAGGCCCACGACCTGGCCATGGTGGAGCACCCCGAACCCGGCCGCTTCCACCACGCCGCGTTCCTGCTGGAGACGTGGGACCGCGTGCTGCGCGCTGCCGACATCATGGCCACGTACGACGTGCCCGTCGACATCGGCCCCACCCGTCACGGCATCACCCGCGGCGGCACGATCTACGCGTGGGACCCCTCGGGCAACCGCTTCGAAACCTTCCAGGGCGGCCTCGCGCCGTACCCGGATTGGGGCCCGGTGCGCTGGGACTGGAACGGCCTCGGCGAAGGTGGCGGCCTCGACGTGTCGAAGCGCATGCTGCACGAGACGTTCCTCACCGTCCTCACCTGATGACGGACGCCGTCATGGACGTGGATGCGCTGTCCGCCGAGCTGTTCGAAGCTTGGCGGACGCGCACCACGGTGGCACCCCTCCGCACCCGTACCAGCCTCGACCTCCGCGGGGCCTATCGGGTGGCGGAGGGGTTCGTGCGTCGACGGATCGAGGCCGGCGAGACGATCGTCGGCAAGAAGATCGGCGTCACCTCCCGGCCCATGCAGGAGATGCTGGGCGTCAACCAGCCCGACTTCGGCCAGCTGACCTCGGGCATGTGGAAGCCGGACGGCGGCACGATGAACGTGGCCGCGATGATCCAGCCCCGCGCCGAGGCGGAGATGGCGTTCGTGCTGGGCGCCGATCTGGTGGGCCCCGGCCTCACGGCGGTCGACGTGCTGCGCGCCACCGAGTACGTGTCACCGTGCCTGGAGATCGTCGACTCGCGCATTCACCAGTGGGACATCGGGATCATCGACACCGTGGCGGACAACGCATCGTGTGGCGAGTTCGTGATCGGTGCGGCCAAGGCTGACCCGCTGGATGTCGACATCAACCTCGCGGGCATGGTGGTGGAGGAAGCCAAGCAAGGTGGCCCGTTCGAGATCGTCACCACCGGCGCGGGTGCTGCGGTGCAGTGGGGGCCGGCCAACGCGGTCGCCTGGCTGGCCAACACCCTCGGCGAGTTGGGCATCCCGTTCCGCGCCGGCGAGGTCATCCTGTCCGGTTCGCAGTCGGTGCTCATCCCGGCCGTCGCAGGGAACACCGTGCGCTGCACCATCGGCGGGCTCGGGTCGTGCTCGATCACCTTCACCGAGGAGGCCGTATGACCATCGGCGACTCGACGCTCGACGACACCACCATCGATGCGATCGCGGATCACGTTCTGCATGCGCAGACGACGGCGACTGCGATTCACAAGCTGACCATCGACCACCCGACGATGACGGTGGCCGACGGCTACCGCGTGCAGAACGCACTGCGCGGCAAGTACCTCGCCGCCGGTCACCGGTTGGTCGGCTGGAAGGCCGGGCTGACCTCGAAGGCGAAGATGCAGCAGATGGGCGTGGACAAGCCGGGTGTCGGCTTTCTCACCGATCGCATGGCAGTTGCCGAGGGTGCAAAGGTGAACATCGGCGAACTGGTGCACCCGAAGGTGGAATGCGAGGTCGCGTTCGTGCTCGATCGCGACCTGCCCACGCACGGTTGCACGGTCGACGACGTCGTCGCCGCAACAGCGTTCGTGGTGCCCGCGATCGAGATCATCGACTCGCGCTACGAAGACTTCAAGTTCGACCTGCAGAGCGTGCTGGCCGACAACAGCTCGTCGTCGCGGTTCGTCCTTGGCAGCCGCGGCACGCGCCTGTCGGCGATCGATCGTCGCACGCTGGGCCTGGCGATGGTGAAGAACGGCGACCTGATCGCCACTGGTGCCAGTGCGGCCGTGATGGGCGACCCTGCCGCGGCTGTCGCAGTGGTGGCCAACATCGTCGGCTCGCTGGGTGCGCAGGTGCAGGCCGGTCATGTCGTGCTCAGCGGTGGCATCACCGAGGCCTACGCGGTCGTCGCGGGCGATCACGTGTCGGTGCGCTTCCAATCGATCGGGACGGTCGACGTCGGCTTCGTCGACCCGGCGGCCGGCTGATGGCCGGGTTGGTCGTCCTCGTCGGCGCGTCGGGCGCGTTCGGCACCGCCATCGTCGACCGTGTGGTCGCCGACGGGTTCACCGTCCTCGCTGTCGGGCGTGATGCCGCGAAGCTGGCCCCACTTGTCGAGCGTCATGGCGCAGCAGTCCGCGTGTGTGCGCTGGACCTCGCCGACGACGCTGCGATCGAACCGCTCCGCCATGCCGTCGCCGCGACGGCGTTGCCGCTGCGCGCCGTCGTGCACGGCCCCGGTGTCGCTGTCGCAGGTGGCGTCACCACGGTTCCAACCTCTGCACTTCTCGCTGCGGTGGACATCAAAGTCGGCGGTCTGCTGCGGGTCGTGCGTGCAACCGACCAGTTCCTGCAGGCCGGTTCGCGCATCATCGCCATCGCCGGGCACTACGGACTGGAACCCACCAAGTACGCCGCGGCAGCGGGCGTGGCCAACGCCGCGCTGTTCAACATCGTGCGCCAGCTCAGCCTGGCCTACGGCGAACGCGGCGTGACCGCGCACACGATCGCCCCTGGCCCCGCCGACACCGAGCGGCTGCGCAAGGTGGCCGCCGACCGCGCCGCACTCGACGGGATCACTGCGGAGGAAGTGTTGGCCGACATGTGCCGCGAGTCGTCGCTCGGTCGGCTGACCACGCCGGCCGAGGTCGCATGGGCAGTGCGCATCCTGCTCGACCCGGAAGCCACGGTGATGACCGGTTCCACCCTGATGCTCGACGCGGGTCGCCGCCGCGGACTGCCCTGATCGCCGAAAGGATCCTCATGCCGATCGCCAACATCCACGTGCTCGCCGGCCACCCCCGCCCCGTGCTGCAACAACTGCTGCGCGCCGCGTCTCGCGCCTATGCGGAAGTACTCGAGTCGCCGATCGATCGCGTCCAGGTGTGGATCACCGAGATCGACCCCGAGCTGTACGCGATCGCGGGCGAGCCGGCCAGCGATGTTCTGGCGACGACGCCACGCGGCGATGCCGAGATTCCACTGGTGCGGCTGACGATGATGCAGGGCCGGCCGCTCAGCCAGGTGCACGCCGCGATCAGCCGGTTGACGGAGATCGTTGCCGCGACCCTGGGCGGCGACCCGTCACGAGTGCGCGTCGAGGTGCTGCACGTGGACCCGGAGCGCTGGGGCATCGGCGGCGTGCCGGCGTCGGTGCTGCGCAAAGCAGAGATCGAGGCACGCCAGGTGGCAGCACGATGACCGACACCTCTCTGCGACGTACGTGCACGGTCCGGTCGGACGACGGCGACACCGTCCTGCCGGTTCGAGCGGGTGCCCTGCTCATCGCCCCGCTCATCGGCAATCCGAACTCGCCGATCCAGATCGGATGCCGTGGCGGTGGGTGCGGTGTCTGCCGTGTCGAAGTGCTGGAAGGTGGGTTCGAGGCGAAGCGGATGAGCCGGCGGTTCGTCACCGAGGATGAGGCCGCTGCTGGTTACGCGTTGGCCTGCCGCATGATCGTCACCGACGACATCGTCGTGCGCTGGAGCCCGGTCACCGGTCGCTGACCGTCAGCTGTCCGGGTCATCGACGGCGACGCGCTGGTCAAGTGCATCGGCCGTGTCGGCCTCCAGCGGCAAGTCGTCCTCCTGGGGAGGCAGCGGCTGGTCGTCGAGGATCAGCTGGAACTCCTCGGGAGCCGGCAGATCATCATCGATCGGTCCGAACTGTCCGGTACGGATGCTCATCATCACCTCCCGACCGGCGGGACGGCCGACTGCCGTCGCCTTCCGGTGCACCTTCATCATGCACCTTCGACCGAGGCCTCGACAGAGGTTGAGTACGCTCGCGGCGGGCGGAGAGAGGGGATCCTCGTGGACCAGATGGATCTGAGAGCACAGCTGCAGGCGCGGATCTCCGAGCCGATCCTGCAGTACGGCTTCTACATGACGAAGGGTTCGTTCACGAAGATGGCGCCTGGCCTCAGCACCGGACTGGGCAAGATGCTGGGCGGCCTGAAGCGCAAGCAGAGTGGTGGCGACCTCAGCGGAGCATCGACGGGCGCGTCGATGTTCGGTCTCGACAACCATCAGACTGCACTGGTGCTGACCGCAACCTCGCTGTACGCGATCGACACCACCACCAGCATGGCCACGCGGCAGATGTCGTTCGGCAATCTCCTGGGTGCCTGGCCGCGAGCAGAACTGACCATCGAGGGGCGTGCGCGCCAGCAGACGAAAGACCTCATGCTGGTGAACCTCGACATCCGCCACGCCGCCACCGGGCAGGGCGGCCAGTTGGAGACGATGGCCTACACCAACCTTGGCGACCCGTCGTGGGAGTGCTACCGAGCGCTGACCGGCCAATGACGCCGCCCGTGTCGTGGCTTGTGCGCCGGGCTCGACCGGGTAATACGCTCGCCTCGTGAGCAATGCCCGTGCGGTGTTGGGTCGGCGCTGGCCGGCCCCACTGACATGGGTGGTCGTGTACCTGGCGGTCGGCATCACCGGTGCGCTGTTGCAGCCCGAGCTCGGCCAGGAGCCGTGGTACCCAGCGGCAGCAATCGGTGTCGGTCTGTTGGTGATCCGCGGCATCCGCTGGTGGCCAGTGGTCCTGCTGTGCGACGTGGTGGTGTCGCTCGTCCAGTACCGCGAAGTCGTCGGCGGGTTTGTGTCCGGCACCTGCACTGCTGTGGAGATCGTTCTGGTTGCGTACCTTCTCCGCCGCCTGCGGTTCCGCCCGACGTTCGAGCGGCCGGACGACATGGTGCGACTGTGGTTCGCCGGTCTCGTCGGCGCCCTGTTGGCCGCGTCGGCGGGGTCGGGGCTGTTGCGTTGGCTGGACGCGACGGATCGTGACTACTGGCGCACATGGCTGGTGTGGTTCGTCGGTGACAGCACCGGCGTGTTGCTGGTCGGTCCCATCGTGCTGCTGCTCGCCCAGCCGCACTGGCTGCAGCAACTGCGAGCTTTGCGCGGGCCGCGAGCCGCCGAGGTCAGGTTCGTGATCGCGGCCAGCTATGCGTTGGTCATCGGCTACTTCGCGGTGACACGCGTGCACGAGTTCGAGGTCGGCCAGGCAGCGCCGTTCACCCTGTGCCTCACACCGTTGCTGTGGGTGGCTGTCCGTGGCGGGATGCTGCGCACCACGATGGTCGTGGGCACGTTCGACTTCATCGCGCTCGCGTCCTACCAGCTGTTCGCGCACGGCGCTCGCGGTGGCGCCAGACCGGACAACGTCGACATGGTGACAATGCAGATGGTGGTGTTGTCGGTTGGTCTGGCGAGCATGGGCATCGCCGTGTCCATCGACGCCGCGCAACGCATGCACCGCCAGGTCACGGCGCTGGTCGAGGCGAGCCCATTTGCGATTCTCTCAGCTGATCGTGAGGGCGTGCTGATGTCGTGGAACCGGGCGGCAGAACGGATCTTCGGGTACACCGCCGCCGAGGCGGTCGGAGGCATCCCACCGATCCTGTTCGACGAGGAGAGCTACCACCGCCGCCGAACGGCTGCGGTCGTCCCCCAGTCGCAGATCGTCGAGTACCGACACAAAGACGGGCGGACGGTCGTCTCCCGCCTGTCCGCCACTCGCAACCCGACGAGCGAGCCGGGTTGGACGATGATGGCGCTCATCGAGGACGTGACCAGCGAGGTCGCTGAACGCAGCGCGCAAGCGACGTTGACCGCAGCGGTGGAGCAAGCCGGCGAGTCGATCGTGGTCACCACCCCCGAACCGGCGATCTTCTACGCGAACCCTGCCGCCTTGGCCAGCAGCGGGTACATGTTGGAGGAAGTCATCGGGCAGAACCCGCGCGTGTTCAAGTCGGGCCGTCAGGACGACGCGTTCTACGACCGGATGTGGGCCACACTGACCGCCGGCGAAGTGTGGGAGGGGGTGCTGGTCAACAAGCGCAAGGATGGCTCGTTGTACGAGGAACGCAGCACGATCGCCCCCGTGACCGATGACAACGGCAAGCTCATCGCCTATGTCGCGGTCAAGCACGACCTCAGCCGCGAACGCCTGCTGGAGTCCGATCTGGCACGCAGCCTCACCATCCGCGGGACCGCCCTCGGCGTGATGGCGGGGGTGGAACGCAAGAGTTCCGCGAGCGAGACCGCCGCTGCGCTGTGCGCCAGCATCGCGGCGGTCTCAGGTTTGGACTCGATGGTGGTCGCGCTGGACAGCGACGGCAACATGACGACAGTCGGTGCGGCCGGAGCGGCGATGAGCCCACTGATCGGCCAGACGTTGAGCGCTGCTCACACCGAGCTGTACCGCGAAATGATCGCCCGTGGACCGTTCGTCGGTTCAGCGGAGCGCCCACACGAGGCTGCCTCGCCGTGGACGATTCATCTGCAGCAGCAGGGCCTGACGGCGACGATGTTCACGGCAATCTGCTCCGATCGACGCTTGGTAGGCATGTTGATCCTCGCCACCAAGACTCAGAACGGCGCGGAGTGGATGCGCGAGAACTTGGCGCTGGGACAGGAGCTCGGCGCCTTCGCCAGCGTGCTGATCGGTGCTCAGATCGACAACGACCTGGAGCTGGCGCGACGTCGTGGAGAGTTGCAGGCGATCATCGATCATCACCGGTTCCATCCTGTCTTCCAGTCCTGCCACGAT
>CAZREK010000107.1:0-7767 GCA_964598965.1 uncultured Bifidobacterium sp.
GGATCACGTATTCGGGCGACATCGTGAAGGCGATCGCGGCTGGTGCCGACACGGTGATGCTCGGCTCATTGCTCGCCGGCACGGAGGAAGCGCCGGGTGAACTCGAGCTGTTCGAAGGGCGGCGCTACAAGAACTATCGCGGCATGGGATCGTTGGGTGCGATGCAAGGGCTGGGCGCCGACCGCTACGCAACTGCGCAGAACGACAAGAGCGCCGTCGCCGGGCAATCGCGCAAGCTCGTTCCCGAGGGCATCGAGGGGCGCGTGCCGTATGCGGGCACGCTGGGCGATGTCGTGTACCAGCTGGTGGGCGGTCTGCGCAGCGGCATGGGTTACGCCGGCGCCGGCACCCTCGACGCGCTGCGCACTGGTGCCCGCTTCATGAAGGTCACCACCGCCGGCCGCAACGAGAGCCACCCCCACGACGTGACCATCACCAAAGAAGCGCCCAACTATCAAAGAAGCTGAGCGCAGCGAGCGAGAGACGAGAGGCCGTCAGGCGAGCTTTTCGACGAAGCCTTCTAGCTGGCGCAGGTTGCGGCATTCGTAGACGCCGTCGGTGTGGGCGCCGTAGTCGCCGACGATGGAGTCGCCGGTGTTCCAGTAGCTACGCGGCTCGGGGTTCAGCCAGTACACGTGACGTGCCTTGTGGCGGATCTCCTTCACCACCCATGCCTGGCTGGCGTGGTAGTTGTTGCGCGCATCGCCCAGCAACAGCACGGTGGTCTTCGGGCCGACGTCCTTGCCGTAGCGCTCCCAGAACACCTCGAACGCGTGGCCGTAATCGCTGTGGCCGTCCACCCACACGACGTCGGCCTCGGTGTTGACGCGGTGGATCGCGTTGGCGATGTCTTCCTCGCCCCTGAAGTAGTCGGTGACTTCGTCGATGCCGTCGATGAAGACGAACGAACGCACCTTGGAGAACTGACCCTGGATGGCATACACCAGCATGAGGGTGAACCTGGCGAAGGCAGCGACCGAACCGCTGATGTCGGCGACCACCATCAGCTCGGGCTTGGCTGGGCGCGGGTACTTGAACTTGGGGTCGGCCGGCACACCGCCGTACGACAGTGAGTGGCGCACGGTGTTGCGGAAGTCGAGCGGCCCCTTGCGGCCGTGCTTGCGCTTGCGCGCCAACCGAGCGGCCAGCTTGCGCGTCAGCGGCTGCAGCGCCTTCTTCAGGTTCTGCATCTCGTCGCGCGAGGCGTGCATGAACTCGACGTCCTCGGGCAACGGCTTGCGCAGCGTCTTGGCCATCGCCTCTGCGCCACGATCGGCGACCAGCCGGCGACGGATCTCGGCCTCGATCTCCTGCTTGAACTCCTCGATGCGGTGCTGGTACTCGTCGCGCTCGAGGCGGTCTTCCAGCTCGGTGAGTTCACCACCCACCTGCTCGCGACTGGCGTCCATCAACTTCTCGAGCATGCCCTCGAGATCGAGGTTGCGGAGAGTGCGGTACAGGTAATACGTGCCACCGACGGGGCGGCCTGGCTCCATCCCTGCGAAGCGCTGCACAGCCTGGCGGGCCAAAGCGCGCATCATCGCCTGGTCGCCGTTCAGCAGCGCCTGCATCAGCATCTGCGCGATCTCTTCCGGGGTCAGCTGGTCCATGCTGCCGCCCTGAGTCATCTGCCCCTGCTGTTGCTGCAGCTGCTCCTGCATCTCGCGCCACATCGCGTCGAGATCGCTCTCGTCACCCTCGGCCAGCTTGTACTCCGGCCCGCGCAAGCTGAAGTACACCTCGAACACGGTCTCGAACGAGCGCCAATGGGCGTTGTTCTTCACCAGCGTCGACCCGAGCGCATACTTGAACGCCTCCCGGTCTTCGATGGGAATGTGCTGGACAGCCTCCATCGCGTCGAGGTTCTCGGTGAGCGACACCGGCAGTCCGGCGTTGCGCAGTTCGTTGACGAACCCGGCGAGGAGGTCGAGCATGTGGTCAGCCTAACCAGGCGGCCTTCCCTACGACGGGCCGCGCTGGTAGCGTGGCCAGCCTCCCGCGCTCGCCGCCCGCCACAGGAGACTTCCCATGACCCACCCCGAGGGTCGCCACCGCTTCCAGACATTCTGGTACGGGGGCCAGCTCACCCCTTACGAGCAGCTCTGTTTCCTGTCCTTCCTCGACCACGGCCACGTGGTGGAGCTGTACTCGTACGACCTCGACGTCGTCGTTCCGGAAGGTGTCGTGGTCCGCGACGCAGCAGAAGTGCTCCCCGCGGACTCAGTGTTCGTCTACGAACACGACGGGTTCGGCAAGGGCTCGGTCTCGGCGTTCTCCAATCTGTTCCGTTACAAGCTGCTGCGCGACAGGGGCGGTTGGTGGATCGACACCGATGTCGTCTGCCTGACCTCCGACATCGACGACCGGGGCGGCGAGTACTACGCGAAGCAGGATGACGAGCTGGCGGCGCCCGGCACGATGTGCTTCCCCGCCGGCAGCGAAGTTCCGACCCGCTGCTTCGAACACGTGCTGGCGCTCGGCACGGGGGTGAAATGGGGCGACGGTGGCCCGCGAGCCTTCACGGACGTGCTGCGCACGACGGGGCGGCTGCACAGCGCGGCGCCTGCCAGCGAGTGCTACCCGGTGCACTTCTCCGAAGCCGTCGACCTCCTTCGCCCGTCGCGGGTGGACGAGCTCCACAGCCGCTTGAGCTCGGCAATGTTCCTGCACCTGTGGAACTCCACGCTCGTCAACGCGGGCGTAGACAAGCACGTTCTGCCGCCCAAGGGCTCTCTGCTCCGACAGGTCGCCGACCGTCACCCTGTGCCCGGATGGAAGAGCGAGTACGACGAGCACCGTTTCGACCGCGACGTCGCTCACGCGGAGCAGGTGGCGCAGCTCCGTTGGGAGGTGGCCGCGACGCGCGCTGAACTGCACGCGAAGCAACTGGAGATCGACACGATGATCAACTCGAAGAGCTGGCGGATCACCCGTCCGCTACGTCGTCTGCTGGAAGCGAAGAACCGCCGCCGCCGAAACGGCTGACGATCACTTCGATCACTTCGTCGCCGACAACTCCTTGGCCGCCTTGGCGATGTCGGTCTGGTACTTCAGCAGAATGTGGAGGGTTTCCTTCGCCTGCTGCGCGTCGATGTGCTCGATGCCGAGCAGCACGAGAGTGCGTGCCCAGTCGATGGTCTCGCTGACGCTGGGGGCCTTCTTGAGGTCCAGCTGGCGGATGCTGCGCACGATGCGAGCGATCTGGTCGGCGAGGTTCTCGCTGACGCCCGGCACCTTGGTGAGAACGATCTGCTTCTCGCGGTCCATGTCGGGGTAGTCGACGTGGAGGTAGAGGCAGCGACGCTTCAGCGCCTCGGACAGCTCGCGGGTGTTGTTGGAGGTGAGGAACACCAGCGGGATCTGCTTCGCCGTGATCGTGCCGAGCTCGGGGATGGACACCTGGTACTCGGACAGGATCTCGAGCAGCAGCGCCTCGGTCTCGACCTCGACACGATCGACCTCGTCGATCAGCAGCACCACCGGGTCGTCGGCGCTGATGGCCTCGAGCAGCGGGCGGGTGAGCAGGAACTCGTCGCTGAAGATGTCGTCGTGCACCTCGCTCCAGGAGTCGCTGTTCTTGTCGGCCTGGATACGCAACAGCTGCTTCTTGTAGTTCCACTCGTAGAGCGCCTTGGACTCGTCGAGCCCTTCGTAGCACTGCAACCGGATGAGGCGGGCTCCCGTCATTTCGGCGATGCTCTTGGCCAGCTGGGTCTTGCCGGTACCGGCGGGACCTTCGACGAGCACGGGCTTGCCAAGACGGTCGGCCAGGAAAGCGACGCCGGAGATGCCTTCGTCGGCCAGGTAATTGACGTCCTTCAGCCCCTCGCGGACCTGCTGGACGCTCTCGAAACGGTGAGCCATGCCGAGCACGCTACCCGTGACCCTCTCCCTCTCATCAATCGTGCACTACCCTTCACCACGTCGTGAGTGGCCTGTTGAAGTCGAACCTCGCCGTCGCCACCGGCACGGCGATGTCACGCATCACCGGCCTGGTGCGGGTGGCCGTCCTCGGGGCCGTTCTTGGCGCCCCCAGTGCGTTGGCCGACGCCTACGACTTGGCGAACGGCACCCCGAACATGATCTACGAGCTGCTGCTCGGCGGGGTGCTGAGCAGCAGCCTGGTACCGCTGTTCACCCGCTTGCGCGAGGAGAAAGACGACGAGGGCACCAGCGCGGTCGTCACCGTGTCCGTGTTGGTGATGGCCGCGATCACCGCTGCAGCGATCGCCGCCGCCCCGTTGGTGTTCCGGCTGTACTCGCTGCTCACCTCGGCCGCGGTGGACGCTGGCAAGTACCGCGAGGTCGGGACGCTGCTGGCGCGCATCTTCCTCGTGCAGATCTTCTTCTACGGACTCAACGCGTTGGCGACAGCGCTGCTCAACTCGCGCAAACGTTTCTTCGCCGCCGCATGGGTTCCCACCCTCGCCAACGTGGTCACGATCGCGTCGCTGTTCCTCGTGTCCGGCACGATCGACCATGCCCACCCGACGCTGGACGATGTCCTGGGCAACCAACGCCTGCAGTGGGTGCTCGGGGCGGGCGCCACCGCCGGCATCGCCGTCATGGCCATCGCCCTGCTTCCGTCCCTGATTGCGGCGCGGGTGCGCCTGCGGTTCAAACCCGACTTCCGCAACCCGGCGGTGAAGCGCCTCCGCACGCTGTCGGGGTGGGCTCTCGGTTACGTGATCGCCAACCAGGTGGCGATCATCGTCATCCGCAACCTGCTGCGCGGCGGCGACGGGTCGGTGTTCTCCTACTCGCGGGCGTACCTGTGGTTCGTGTTGCCGCACGGTCTGCTCGGCGTCAGCATCGCCACCACGTTCCTGCCCGACATGACGCGCTCGATCACACGCCGCGACAAGGAGGAGATGATTCGCCAGTCCGCGCTGGGTGTGCGGCTGATCGCACTGGTCACGATGCCAGCCGGGTTCGGCCTGTTCGTCCTGCGCCGAGCCATCATCGGGGCCGCCTTCGAGCATGGCGGCGTCACCTCCGCCGACGCGCTGGAGACGTCGCGCGCGCTCGCTGGCTTCGCGCTCGGTCTCGGCGCATTCTCGATCTACCTGTTCGTCACCCGCGTGTTCTACGCACACCAGGACGGCAAGAGCCCGTTCATCATCAACTTGGTGGAGAACGGGGTGAACATCGCGCTCGCCATCGTCCTGGTGGACCGCTTCGGCGTGCTCGGCCTCGGCGCCGCATTCGCTCTCGCCTACGTCGTGTCGGCCGCTTGGAGCCTCCAGGTGCTGTCCTACAAGGTGCCCGGGTACCCGCTGCGCAACACGTTCGCCGGCCTGTACCGGATGGCGCTCGCCTCGGCCATCATGGCGGAAGTCGTCTGGTTGGTGGCCCGCCAGGTCGGTGGCAACACCGGTGTGCAGGCCCTCCTCCGCCTCGGCGTGGGCACCGTCACCGGCGCAGTCGTGTACCTGGCCGTCCTGCTGCTGATGGGCGCACCGGAGATCACCGAGCTGCGCAAGCGCTTCGGGCGCTAGACCAACAGCAGCAGATCGTCGCGGTGAATTGCCTCGTGTGCCGCGCCTGACGGTAGATCGCTGGTGCGATGGCCCTTCACCTGGCGCAACTCCGAAGCGTCGCTGAGGACGATGCCACGGGCAACCGGAACGCCGGTGGCATCGCGCACCTCGACCACGTCGCCTTCCTCGAAGTCGCCGACGACCTCCACGATCCCGGCCGGCAGCAACGACGTGCCTCGCTCGACCAATGCCCGACGAGCGCCGTCGTCCACGACCACCGCACCCTCGACGTTGGTGGCGAACCCGATCCAGAGCTTGCGCGCCGGGAGATTGCGACTGCTGGCGAGGAAAGTGGTGCCCACCGGTCGCCCCTCCACAGCGTCGACCAGCACGTTGGGGCGCGACGCCTTGCCGATGACGGCGCGCACACCGGACCACGACGCCATACGCGCCGCGGACAGCTTGGAGGCCATGCCGCCGCTACCGCGATTGCTGCCCGTCGCCGTCGCCGCCACCGACAGCAGTGGGTCGTCGGCGGCCACGACCTCGACCAAGGTCGCGGTGGGATCCGTTCGCGGGTCGGCGGTGTACAGGCCCGGGGTGTCGGTCAGCAGCACCAACACGTCGGCGCCGACGTTGTGCGCCACGAGCGCGGCGATGCGGTCGTTGTCGCCGTAGCGGATCTCGTCGCTGGCGATCGCGTCGTTCTCGTTCACGATCGGGATGCAGCCCAACTCCATCAGGCGCACGAGGGTCTGGCGGGCGTGCAGGTACTGACGGCGGTCGACGAAGTCGTGCGGCACCAACAGCACCTGCGCAGCCACCAGACCGTGGCGAGCGAGCGAACGGTTGTAGGTCTCCATCAGCCGGCTCTGACCGGCGGCGCTGATCGCTTGCAGGGTGGGAACATCGGTGGGCCGACTGGCCAGCCCCAAAGCAGACACCCCGGCAGACACCGCACCGCTGCTGACCAGCACGACGTCGTGGCCGAGCGCACGTAGCGCTGCCAACTGATCACACACCCCATCGATGACTGCCGTGTCGATGACCCCCAGATGGTCGGTCAGCGACGACGTCCCGATCTTGGCGACGATCCTCACCGGGCGTCCTCGTGGTACTCGAAACTGAACCCGGAGATCCACACCACGTCGCCGTCCGCCGCCCCGGCGCGCGTGAGCAGCCGGGACACGCCGAGACGCTTCAGCTGGTGGTCGATGTACGAAAGCGCCTCGGGCGTGGAGACATCGTTGAGAGCGACGACACGCTCCACCTGGCGACCGATGAGCCGGAACTCGTGGTCGCCGAGACGTTCAACGCGGGCACCGTCGGCCTCGGGACGAATGATCACGATGCCTTCCGCCTCCGGCTGCTCGGAGCGAGCCTGGGTGACCAGCGCAGCCATGCGGCCGACCAGCTCGCGAACACCCTGATTCGTGATGGCCGAGATCTCCTCGCCGTCCCAGTCGTACACCGCGGAGTCGGACTTGGTACCCACCACCAGTCGCGGACGCTCGAGCAGCTCGGGTTGGTAGTTCTCCAGCTCGTGCAGCAGCACGCGCTGTTGCTCCTGCGGGTCCACACCGTCGATGGCGGCGAGGTCGACCATGATGCACAACACGCGAGCGCGTTCGATGTGGCGCAGGAACCGGTGACCAAGACCCTTGCCCTCGCTGGCCCCCTCGATGAGGCCGGGAATGTCGGCAACCACGAACTCGGCGTCGTCCATGCGCACGACGCCCAGGTTCGGCTCGAGCGTCGTGAACGGATAGTCGGCGATCTTCGGCTTGGCCGCGCTGATCACGCTGATCAGCGTGCTCTTGCCGACATTGGGGAAACCCACCAACGCGACGTCGGCCATCAGCTTCAGCTCCAGCTTCAGCCACTGGTCCTCACCGTGCTCGCCCTGCTCCGCGAACGTTGGGGCGCGACGACGGTTGGAGAGGAACTTGGCGTTCCCGCGACCGCCCCGCCCGCCGGCCGCGGCCAACCAACGGTCGCCGTGGCTGGCGAGGTCGGCGTAGAGCTCGCCGGTGTACATGTCGGTGACCACGGTGCCCTCGGGGACGTAGACCTCCAGGTCGGCGCCGCGCTTGCCGTGCTGGTCCTTGCCCGAACCGTGGGACCCATCGGCCGCCTTGCGGTGCGGGTGGTCGCGGAAGGCCAACAGCGAGGCCACGTTGCGGCTGGCGATCAGCCAGACGTCGCCGCCCTTGCCGCCGTCGCCACCATCGGGGCCACCGAACGCCACCGGCCCTTCACGACGGAACGACACACAGCCCGCGCCACC
>CAZREK010000108.1:0-7655 GCA_964598965.1 uncultured Bifidobacterium sp.
GAGCACGGCGCGCCGTGGGCGATGGAAGAACGCCTCAGCCGCTGATCGAGCACGTGTCGCTGGACGACAGACGGTGACGGTTGCGTGCCACCCAGCGATACACGACACCCGCCAGCCAATGAACGCCGGGCACGTGCAGCAGCGCGCCGAGCACCCACCACCCCTTGCCGGCCGCCAGCAGCGTCGCCGCGACCGCGTCCTGCGCCGAACGCACCTCTGCGCCGCGGGTGACGTACTGCACCGCCGTCCGACAGCGCACCTCGTCCAGCCCGAGCGCCGCGAGATCGGCCGCTTGGTACGGCGTCGCCGGCGTCATGCGGGCCATGTGCCGCTGCCCCCACTGCACGCAACGGGTGCAGAAGCCGCAGTCGCCGTCGTAGATCAGGACCGGTGGTTGCACACCGTGCAGGGTACGGGTCAGATCAGCGACTCGGCACCGAGGTCGAGCGCGTGGCGGATGTGGCGCGTGGCCATCGCGGCGAACATCGCCTCGCTGCGCTCGCTGGAACCCACCACCTGCGAGGCCACCACGGCCATCACCACGCCACCGAACGCGTCGCGCACGTAATGGCGCCAGAAGTCGTCGGCGTCGACCGCCACGCCATAGCCGGACAACGCGGCCATGTAGTCGTCCACCAAGCCGCGCTCGATCTCGCGGCGCAGGTCGGGCAGCGGGCCGGCACCCATGAAGTAGCTGATGTCGCTGGTGGCCTGCCCCTGACCCGGGGTCTGCCAGTCCACCGCCGCCACCGGGTACCCACCCGCGGCGGTGGCGAACATCAGGTTGTCCAGGCGGTAGTCACCATGCGTCACGGTGTTGGGCATGTCACGACCGTTCAGCCACGGCACCACATGGTCGCCGAAGCGCTGCACCAGGTCGATGCCCTCCTGGTCGAGGTACTTGGCGTACGTGCCGAGGAAGCCGGGGACGAACATCCCCCACAGCACCTTCAGTTGTTCTGCGTACTCGGCTGAGTGACGCTGCAGGAACTCGATGTCGTCCAGCGACCGATCGTTCCATCGCGGCCCATGCAGGCGGGCCAGCTCCAGCACGGCCACCCGCGAGCGCTCCGCGTCGCAACCGGTGAGCTGATCACCAGGGGCACCGGGGGCAAGGTCTTCCAGCAGCAGCACGAAGTCGTGGTCCTGATCCTCGTGCAGTTCGCCGTGGTAGCAGTGGGCGACGCGAATGTCCACCGTGGGCGCAATGGTGTCGTAGAACTTCACCTCCCGCTCGTAGTTGCGCAGCGCCACGCCCGTGGCGCGGCTGGTGGGGTCGGGCGACGGCAGCTTGGCCACCATCGTCGCCGGCAAACTGCTGCCCGCGGCGCGCTGCAACTGCAGGCGCAGGTTCATCCCCACCAACCCGTCGCCGATGCGCGACGTACCGGTGAGGACGACGTCCTCGCCCAGCACCGTGCTCAGCCACTCCGACGTGATCCCCTCTGGCGTCATGGGCGCAGGGTAGTCCGCCGCACCCATTACCGTCGGAGCCGAGATGTACGGGTTCCTGCGCCGACCGAAGTGGATTTTGTTCCACGTGCTGTGCGTCATCGCCAGCGCGACGATGGCGGTCCTCGGTGTCGCGCAGGTGCTGCACCTGCAGGACCGCAACGAACGCAACGACGCCATCTCCGCCACCAGCCACGCCCCTGTCGCCGCGCTCACGGATCTGTTGGGTCAGCCGCCGGCCGACGTGGAGTACCGGCGCACCTCGGCCACCGGCAGCTACCTCGCCGCTCCCACGTTCACCGTTCCCGACGCGCATCAGGACGACCTCGACGGCACCGAGGTGTTGGCCCTCCTGCGTCTGCAGAACGGCACGGTCGTCGTGGTGGACCGCGGGTTCGTCGCCGACGGTCTCAGCGTGCCTGCCCCGCCCACGGGCGAGGTGCACGTGACCGGTCGCCTGCGTCGTGGCGGAGCTGTCGACCTCGACGCGATCTCGACCACCCTCGGCGAGGACGTGGCGCCGATGTACATCGAACTGTTGGAGTCCGACCCCGACGAGCCCGACACCGTTCGCCCGATCCCGTTCCCCGACCTCAGCAGCGGCCCGCACCTGCGCTATGCCCTGCAGTGGTTCGCGTTCAGTGGCTGCGTGGTGTTGGGCTGGCTGGTAACGATTCGCAAGCAACGCAACGCTACGGTCTCACTACCGCACGATCCCGTCGTCCCACGGAAGGAGTCGGCATGACCGACGTCGCACTCATCATCAACGGCGAGCGCCGCGAGGCACCCAGCACGTTCGGAGTCGTCAACCCGGCCACCGGCCAGGTGCACGCCGAAGCCCCCGAGTGCAGCCGCGAGCAGCTCGACGAAGCGTTCGCCGCCGCTGCCGCCGCGCAAGTGTCGTGGCGCAAGGACGAAGGTGCTCGCCGCGACGCGCTCCGCGCTGCAGCAGGGGCGATGATGGCCAACGCCGAGCGCATTGCGCCGGTGCTGACCGCTGAGCAGGGCAAGCCCCTCTCGCAGGCGATGCTCGAGTCGTACGGCATGGCGTACTGGTTCAACTACTACGCCGACCTCGAAATCCCGCGCCAAGTCATCCAGGACGACGCCAATGCATATGCCGAGGTCGTCCGCAAGCCGATGGGTGTGGTGGCGGCCATCACCCCGTGGAACTTCCCGCTGATCCTCGCCTCGTGGAAGATCGCACCCGCGCTGCTCACCGGCAACACGATGGTGCTGAAGCCGTCGCCCTACACCCCGCGCGCCACGCTGCTGATGGGTGAGGTCCTGGCCGACGTGCTGCCCCCCGGTGTGCTCAACGTGGTCAGCGGCGGCGACGAACTGGGCCGCTGGATGACCGCGCACCCGACCCCGCGCAAGATCAGCTTCACCGGCTCGGTCAACACCGGCCGCCACGTCTACTCGTCGGCCGCCCCGGACCTCAAGCGCGTCACGCTCGAGCTGGGTGGCAACGACGCAGCCATCGTGCTCGACGACGTCGACCCGGCCGCGATCGCGGAGAAGCTGTACCAGGGTGCGTTCGCCAACTCCGGCCAGGTGTGCTCGGCGATCAAGCGCATCTACGCGCCCGAGTCCATCTACGACGACGTCGTCGATGCTCTCGCCGCACGCGTGTCGTCCGTGCGCGTCGGCAACGGCATGGACCCCGAGACCGAGCTGGGCCCGATCCAGAACAAGCCGCAGTACGAGCGCGTGGTCGGCCTGGTCGACGAGGCGTTTAAGAACGGCGCGATGGCCGCCGCCGGTGGCCGCCCGATGGAGGGCCCCGGCTACTTCTTCCAGCCCACCGTGCTGGTAGGTGCCAAGGAAGGCAGCCGCATCGTCGATGAAGAGCAGTTCGGTCCGGCCGTCCCGGTGCTGAAGTACTCCAGCGTCGACGAGGCCATCCAGCGGGCCAACAACACCGGCTTCGGCCTCGGTGGCTCGGTGTGGTCCAACGACCTCGACCGCGCCGGTGCCGTCGCCGACCAGCTGGAGTGCGGCACCGCGTGGGTCAACGCCCACATCGCGCTCGCCCCGCACCAGCCCTTCGGTGGTTTCAAGACCAGCGGCGTCGGTGTGGAGAACGGCCCGTGGGGCCTGGAGGGCTTCACCGAAGTCCAGGTTCAGTACCGCTCCAAGGTCTGACCGGGCTCAGGGCACGAAGCCCTCGACCTCGGCCATGCGGCGGAACTGCTCGACGATGTCGGGCGACACGTGCGCGGGGTCGTGGGCACGGTAGGCGGTGTCCACGTTGACCGTGATGCGCCCGAATTCGCTCCAGCCGCGGAACTCCTCGCGCACGGCGATCTCTCGGGCGATGTCGCGAGCTGCCTCCCAGGCGTCCATCCCCGACTGACGGCGGGCCTCGGCCTCGTCGTCCACGAACGACAGGTAGTCGCGCACGGCCACGATGCCGGCCTTGTCGGTCAGCGGGCCGTGGCCGGGCACCACGTGCTCCACGTCCAGCGCCAGCATCAGGTCGCAGGCGGCCACCCAGTTGGACAGCGGCCCGGCCCACACGATCGGGGTGCCGCCGATGAACAGGATGTCGCCCGTGTAGACGGTCTTCGCATCGGGCACGTGCACGATCGTGTCGCCACGCGTGTGCGCCGGGCCCACCTCGATCAGCTCGAACAGTCGCCCCCCGACCTCGACCTCCAGCCGATGCTCGAAGGTGCGCGTGGGCAGCGCCACCTCGATGCCCTCGAACTGGAACGCGCCGAAGAAGTGACGGAACAGCGCGCCCACCTCCCCCGGCGCGTTGTTCATCGCAGCCAACAGCGCGGGCGGCACCTCGGCCATCTCGTGCGCGGTCGCGGATGAAGCGATGATCTCGGCCCCTTCCACCAGCTGGTTGCCGTAGCAGTGGTCGCCGTTGGCATGCGTGTTCACCAGCGTGCCGATCGGCGCCACGCGTGTGGCCGCGCTCATCGAATCCAGCATCTCGCGAGTGAGCCGCAGATCGAACAAGGTGTCGACCAGCAGGGAGGTGCCGTCGCCGACGATCAGGCCGGCATTGCTCCAGCCCCAGCTGCCGTCGGGTTGGAGGTAGGCGAAGCAGCCGTCCCCGAGTTCATGCAGACCTTTGGTGTACGCCATTGGGTTTACAGTACGCGTGTGCGGCAACTCAACGGTATCGATGTCAGCTTTCTCAACATGGAGACGCCGACCACGTTCGGCCACATCAGCTCGGTGAGCCTGTACGACGCCACCGAGGTGCCGGGCGGCGCCGGACTGGAAGCGATGAAGGAGATCATCCTCGAGCGCATCGACCAACTCGCCCCCTTCCGCCGCCGGCTGGTGCAGGTGCCGCTGGGCCTGGACCTGCCGTACTGGGTGGAAGACCCGGACTTCGACATCGACTTCCACGTGCGCCACCACGCCGTGCCGCCGCCCGGCACGCCCCAACAGCTGGCCGAGGCCGTCAGCCGCATCGTCGCTCGCCCTCTCGACCGCTCGCGCCCGCTGTGGGAGCTGTACGTCATCGAAGGGGTCGACGAGGGGCGAGTCATCGCGCAGCTCACCAAGGTGCACCACGCGGCCGTCGACGGCGCGGCAGGGGCGATGATGCTGGCCGCACTGCTCGACCTCGACCCCGATGCCCGCCCCACCGGCACCCCTGCCCCGTGGCAGCCCGAACGCATCCCCACCGACGACGAACTGCTGCGGATGACGGCCAAGGAGTACCTGCGCCGCCCGGAGAAGATGGTGCGCCTCGGCGTGCGCGCCGTGCGCGAGATCGCCGCGTCCAGCGGGTCAGGTGGCCTCAGTGCATTGGCCGACCTGGTCGCGCAACCGATCCCCGGGCCGGTGGGTCGCAAGCTGCGCGAGCGCCTGCGCGCCGGGCAAGCTCACGACCCCGACCATCCGCCGGCACTGCCGTTGACCGCGGCGCCACGCACCCCGTTCAACCACCCGATCTGCGCGCACCGCCGCTTCTCCTACACCTCGATGCCGCTGGAAGACGCCCGCCAGGTGCGCCGCGTGTTCGACTGCACGTTCAACGACGTGGTCATGGCGATCTGCTCGGGCACCATGCGTCGCTACCTGCAACTGCACGACGCCTTGCCGGAGGAGAGCCTGGTGGCGATGGTGCCGGTCAGCGTGCGCACCGGGCAGGAGGACGATCTCTACCAGAACCGCGTGTCGGCCATGTTCACCGATCTGGCCACCAACGAGCCCGATCCGGTGAAGCGCCTGCGCCACGTGCAAGGGGCGATGGTGGCGGCCAAGCAACACTTCGCTGCCATTCCCGCCGACACGCTGCAGGACTTCACCCGCTACGCGCCGCCGGCCATCGCCGCGCGGGCGATGCGCATGTACAGCCGGTTGAAGATCGCGGACCGGATGAACCCACCCTTCAACTTGGTCATCTCCAACGTGCCCGGCCCCAACGTGCCGCTGTATTCCGCCGGTGCGCGCCTGCTGCACTACTACCCGGTCAGCGCGCTGGTGGATGGCCAGGGCCTGAACATCACCGTGCAGAGCTATGACGGCAACCTGGACTTCGGCTTCCTCGGCTGCCGCGAGTTGGTGCCCGACATCTGGGTGCTGCCCGACCTGATCCACGAGTCGATGAAAGAACTGGTGGACATCGCCAAGGCGGCCAGCGACCCGCTTCAGGCACCATCCAAGAAGCCCAAGAAGACCGCGAAGAAGGCCGCGAAGCGTTCGGCCACCATCACCACCGGCAAGTGAGTGTTGGCCCGCGGCACCATCGGCAGCACCGAGGCGTCGCACACGAACAAGCCGTCGTGGCCGATGACGCGGCACAGCGGGTCAACGACAGCGGACTCGTCGTGTGCAGCACCCATGCGGCATGTTCCCGCGGCGTGCACATAATCGCCCACGCTGCGCCGTAACGCCGCGTCGGACAGGTCGTGCGGCAGCACCTCGGCCACCGCGGCCACGTGCGTGCTGCTCGCGATCCGCTCGGTCAGCGCGGCCGCAGCGCGCATGGCCGCCATGTCGCGCTCGTCGGCCAGCATGTTCATGTCGACCAGCGGGTTCAAGTACGGGTCGCTGGACGCCAGCCGCACCGTGCCGCGGCTGTGCACGCGCATGACCGCGCCCATCAGCAAGGCCAGCTCGGGCATGCTGACTTCCACCGCATCGAGCGCCAGCAGCTGCAGATCGTTGGTCTCCGCATGGGTGGCCCGAATGCACGCCGAGACCGCCAGCGCGCCCGGGCCGGCGGCAAACCCGCCGCGCATGCGCAGCGCGACAGGGATGGACGGGTGGTCCTGCAGACCGACACCGACGCCCTCGCGCTGCACCGAGCTGCGCAGCAGGATGGCCGGCGAGTGGATGGCTCCGGCGCAGACGACCACGGACCCGGCCTCGATCTCGCTGCCGTCGGCCAGCCGCACACCACAGGCCCGTCGGCCATCGAACACCACCCGGTCCACCAGCGTGTCGCCGCGCACCGCCAGGTTCGGCCGCCTGCGGGCAGGCTCCAGGTAGACGTCGTTGGTGCTCGCTCTCCGGCCGTCGGCGGTGCGAGTGAGCGGTAGCGCCTCGGTAGTGGGGTCGGCGGCGAACACCGCGCGGGTGAGCGCGCCACGCTCGCGCTCGGGTGCCGCATGCAGCGGGATGGGGAGGCGCGCGAACCACGGCGCGACGTCGGCCCACGACCAGCCAGTACAGCCGTACACGCGCTCCCCCTCGTCGTAGTCGTCGGGCTCGCCCGGAATCGCCACCATGGCGTTGACCGCCGACGAGCCGCCCACACCGCGCCCGCGGGCGTAGAACCGCGGCCCTTGCTCCGGGGTGCACTGCACGTGCAGGCCGTCCCACACTCGGCCCGGCTCGCGGATCGCCTGCAGGAAAGACGGCCCGGCGATGGCCGCAGGGGTGTGCGCGGTGTCGTGATCCGGCCCGGCTTCCAGCAGCAACACGGACCGCCGCGGATCGGCACTCAGCCGCGCGGCGACCACTGCCCCCGCGGACCCGGCCCCGACCACCACCACGTCGGGGCGGTTCATGTCAGCTACCCGCAGGTGCGTTGGTGGACAACGGCAGACCGGCGAGGTGCGCGGCATCGTTGTAGCGATCGAGGCGCCACATGCCCGGCCGCACCAGCACCAGCTCGGTGATCGAGGTGTTGCGCGTGAATAGCTGGAACGAGCCCATCCCCGGCGCCTTCAAGGCCTGGCGCAGGATCGCGTCGATAACCCCTCCGTGGCAGGCGACCACCACCG
>CAZREK010000109.1:0-7653 GCA_964598965.1 uncultured Bifidobacterium sp.
GGATCTCGCCCAGCTCGCGCATGCCTCGTTGCTGGTGCACCGACGCGCGCTCGCCCACACCGGCCCACACAGGAACGGTGATCTGCTCGGGCGACCACGGGGCATGAGCACGCAGATCGGCCAACTCGTTCACCAACGCAGCGCCCTCGGCGCGCCGCGTGACGCGGGTGCGCTCGGGGAGCGCATCCCAGCGGGCGTCGCCGATCAGGCGCCGCATGAACACCTCGGCAGCGTGTTCGGTGTCGTGCGCGGCCTCGATCGCCGCGCTGCTGGCCGTCACCTTCGGCCACCAGGGGAACCATGACATCGGGCTCTCGTAGACCACCACGCCGCGCACCAGATCCGGTCGCCGCGCCGCGGTGGCGAGCGCGACATTGCCGCCATAGCTGTGGCCGACGATCACGACCGGCCGCTCGCCCACCAGGGCCAGCAGATCGTCCACTTGGTACGGCATCGTGAACGGCCCCGGATGCGGGTTGGAGCGGCCGTACCCACGCCGGTCGTAGCGCAGCACGCGGTAGTCATGGTCCAGCCGCCGGCTCAGCTTCAACAGCCCGGCGGAACGGTCCATCGCCCCATGGACCAGCACGATCAGCGGCCGGTGCTCATCGCCCGCCTCGTCGAAGTGGATGTGCGGTTCGCGGCGGTGGGTCACGAGATGCGCACGATACGAAGCACGTCGGTGCTCGCGCCACTGGGACGGTCCGGCGCGCCCGCCAGCACCAACACGGTCTGGCCGCTGGTGAGCAGACCCTCCTGTACCGCGCGCTCGACGGCGAACCACACCAGTTCGTCCGTCGAGTGGTACGTGTCCACCTCCAGCGTGCGCACGCCCCAGCTCAGCGCCATCGTCCGCACGGTGGCCGGGTCGGGCGAGGCGCCGATCAGCATCGGCGTGGGGCGGAATCTGGCCATCGCCCGTGCCGTCCGACCCGTGCGCGTGCAGCACACGATCGCGCTCGCGCCCGCATCGGCGGCCGCCATGCCCGCCGCGTGGGTGATGGCCATCGTGATCCGGTCGGGCCCGTCGGGCCACTGCTCACGCTGCACGCGACCGAGCCGCGACGCCCAGTGTGCGTAGCTGGCCTCCGATTCGGCTCGCCACGCGATGCGGTTCATCGCGCGCACGACGGCCGGCGGGTCCACACCCACCGCAGTCTCCGCGGACAACATCAGCGCATCGGTGCCGTCGAACACGGCGTTGGCGATGTCACTGACCTCCGCACGAGTGGGCGACGGCGAGGTGATCATGCTCTCCATCATCTGAGTGGCGGTGATCACCGGCACACCGACCTCCACGCAGTGGCGGATGATGCGCTTCTGCAGATGCGGTACGTCCTCCAGAGGACACTCGATGCCGAGATCGCCACGGGCGACCATCACTGCGTCGGCCTCGGCAGCGATCTCCTCCAGCGACTCCACTGCCGGCATCGTCTCGATCTTCGCCACCAGCCGAGTGGACCGCGGCGCGATGGCCTCGCGCACCACGCGCAGGTCGTGGGCAGCGCGCACGAACGACACGGCCAGGAAGTCGGCGCCTGCCTCGGCCATCTTCACTGCGTACTCGAGATCCTGCTCGGTGGGCGTGGTCAGCCGCAGCCGTTCGGACGGCAGGTGCACGCCAGGGCGGCCTTGAACGCGACCGCCGGTGATGATCGCGCAGGTGACACCCTCGTCGGTGACGGATTGCACCTGCAGGCTGATGGCACCGTCGCCCAGCACGACTCGGTCGCCGGGGTGGACGTCGGTCAGCAGGGTCGGGTAGTCGACGGTGATGCGCTGACCGGAGGACGGGCCTTCGTGCGGCACCAGCACGACGTGTTCACCGGCGCGCAAATCTGCGCCGGTGCCCGGGAAAGCACCGGATCGCACCTTGGGCCCAGGCAGGTCGGCGAGGACGGCGACCACCCTCCCGACGCGCTGCGCCGCGGCGCGCACGTCCGCCAGGCGGCCGAGGTGCTCGTCGATCGAGCCATGGCTGAGGTTGAGGCGCACCACATCGGTGCCGGCGCGCAACAACTCGTCGAGCACCTCGGGCGCTGCGCTGGCCGGGCCGAGCGTGGCGACGATCTTGGTGCGGGCTTCGCCTTCAGTGGCGTGAGGAGTGGTCATCATTTGCTTATCTAGTCGCGATGGAGTTGCTGCTGATACGCCATGGTCTACCAGTACGACGCGAGCTGAGTGACGGCATCGCCGACCCCGAGCTGGCCGAGGACGGTCGCACACAAGCCCGGCTGCTGGCTGAGTACCTCGCGACCGAGGAGTTGTCGGCGATCTACAGCAGCCCGCTGCGCCGCGCGGTGCAGACGGCGGAACCACTCGCAGCCGTGCACTCGCTGCCGCTGCGAGTGGTGGACGGCGTGGCCGAGAGCGACCGAAATTCCAGCGAGTACGTGCCCGTCGAGGAGCTGAAGGCGGCCGGCGACCCACGCTGGGAGGCGATGGTGGCCGGCACCTACGCACTGGGCGAGGAGACCCCCGAGGTCTTCCGCGGTCGGGTCGTGGGAGCCATCGAAGCGTTGATCGACGCCCACCCAGGAGACCGGATCGCCGTCTCGTGTCATGCAGGCGTGATCAACGCCTACCTCGGCCAGGTGCTCGATCTTCCCGTCGGGAAGTGGGTCTGCCATCCGGGTTACACGTCCATCCACCGCGTCGCCGCCTCTCGCCGCGGCCACCGTAACGTGGTCACCATGAACGAGATCGCCCACCTGCGCGGCAGCGGCCTCACCATCGCCCCCGGCATGGTGGGCTGACATGGGTCTGCACGACCTCATCGGCTACCTCGACGCCTCGCCGTCCCCGTGGCACGCAGTGCAGTCGTCCCGCGAGCGGCTGGTGGCTGCCGGATTTCAGGAGGTGGCGGCAACCGACTCGTGGACGCGCGTGCCGCCAAAAGGCTTCGTCGCTCGCGGTGGCGCGCTGGTGGCGTGGGCCCATGGTGCTGCCGCCTCCGCCCGATCCCCGCTGCGCATCGTCGGCGCGCACACGGACTCACCCGGCCTTCACGTGAAGCCTCGCCCGGACACCGGGGCAGTCGGTTGGAAGCAACTGGCCGTCGAGTTGTACGGCGGCGTCCTGCTGAACTCGTGGCTCGACCGCGACCTCGGCGTGGCCGGCCAGGTGGTGCTGACGGATGGAACCGTCCGGCTGTTGAACGCCGCCGAGCCGGTGGCACGCATCCCCCAACTGGCGATCCACCTCGACCGCGACGTCAACGAGAAGGGCCTGGTGCTCGACAAGCAGGCGCACCTCACGCCGGTGTGGGGCATCGGTGCGCCACGCGACGGCGAGTTCCGCGAGTGGGTCGCGGCGCGCCTCGGCGTGGCCGACACGAGTGTCGCCGCCTGGGACCTCTGCCTCTACGACCTCACGCTGGCCGCGGTGCTGGGCCCAGCCGGCGACTTGCTGGCGTCCGGCCGGTTGGACAACCAGGTCTCGTGCTGGGCGGCCACCACCGCGCTGGCCGAGGCTTCTGTCGCCGACGACGCAGTCGCGGTGATCGCCCTGTTCGACCACGAAGAGGTCGGCTCGGAGAGCACTACGGGTGCGGCCGGCCCCTTGTTGGATCATGTGCTCGAGCGCTTGACGCTCGCGGCCGGCGGCGACCGCGGCGACCACCTCGCGCGTCTGGCCGTCAGCACCTGCTTCTCCTGCGACAACGCTCACGCTGTGCACCCGAACTACCCCGAGCGTCACGAGCCGGCGCATCGGCCCCAGGTGCACGGCGGCCCCGCGATCAAGCTGAACCACAACCAGCGCTACGCCACCTCGGCCAGTACAGCGGCGATGGCTCAGCGCGTGTTCGAACAGGCCGGCGTGCCGTGGCAGGTGTTCGTCAGCCGCAACAACATGCCGTGCGGCAGCACCATCGGCCCGATCACCGCTACCCGCCTGGGCATCGACACGGTCGATGTGGGCGTGCCGCAGCTCAGCATGCACAGCGCGCGCGAACTGTGCGGCACCAAGGACCCCGTCTGGCTGGCCGACGGCCTCAGCAGTTGGTTCGCCTCCGCCTGAGGCTCTTCGCCTCGCGTCAGCGCTGCAGGCGGGCGTTGGCATCGTCGAACAGGCGCTGCAGTTCGGTGTGCAGGTCGTTGGTCAGCTGACGGGCTGCCTCGCGCTGACCCTTCATCGAGGTGTCGTCGGTGACCGGCAAGTGCATCGGAGCACCCACCTTGACCACCAGCTTGCGCGGGTGGATGAACTTGGCGCCCTTCGGCATGACGGCTTCACTGCCGGCGATCGCCACCGGGATCACCGGCACGCCGGTCTTCATCGCGATGTACGCCGCACCCTCGAACAGAGGCTGTACGGTGGGGCCGCTCTTGCGCTCGCCCTCGGGGAACAGCACCAGGGGCTCGCCACCTTCGATGACGGCGATGCAGCGCTTCAGCGCCTCACGGTCGGCCGAGCCGCGGGTGACAGGGAAGCCACCCAGTGCCGTGAGCAGCTTCCCGAACCACTTGTTGCTCCACCACTTGTCGGCCCCCATGAACCGCATGCGCGGCCCGTAGACCGCCCCCGCGATCGGGGTGTCGACGATGCTGCGATGTGTGGGGGCAAGGATGAACGGCACACCGCGCGGGATCTGCTCGTTGCCCTCGATGGTCATGCGGCAGTAGACGCGCAGCAGCACCGCCAAGAAGCCCTTGATCGCGCGGTAGAAGATGCGGTCCGCCCAGGACTTGCCCGTGAGGTTGGTGGAAACCTTGGTCATGACGGCTGTGCGCCCTCCCCTGCCATGAGCCCCTCGATGTGGGCCAATACTTCCTCGATCGACATGCCGGTGGTGTCCACCACCAACGACCCGTCGGCACGCACGAGCGGGCTGTCCGCACGATTGCTGTCGTAATGGTCGCGCGCGGCGATGGCGCGCTCGATCTCGTCGACGTTGCCGCCGGCTTCCGCCACCCGCCGTTCGGCCCGCGTACGAGGTGAGGCGGTGAGGTACAGCTTCAGCTCAGCGTCGGGGAACACCACGGAACCGATGTCGCGACCCTCGATCACGCCGCCACCACGTTCCTGCGCCCACGCCCGCTGGCGGTCGCGCATCTCCGTGCGCACCTCGCTGTTGGCCGCGACGACGCTGACGGCACCGGTGATCTCGGGGGTGCGAATCGCCCGAGTCGCGTCCACGCCGTCGACGAACACACCGCGCTCGCCGACCTCCAGGCGCACTGACCGCGCCAACGCACCGATGGCGACCGCATCATCCAGCGGCAGTTCGCCACTCAACGCGGCGAACGTCACCGCGCGGTACATCGCCCCGGTGTCGAGGTACTCCAACCCGAGACGCTTGGCCAGTGCCTTGCCGATGGTGCTCTTGCCGGCTCCAGCGGGGCCGTCGATGGCGATGACGCGCAAGTGAGCAGTGGTCACCAGCTGGTCCCCTGCGGCAGACCCTCGCTGTACCCGGCCGCGCTCTGCACACCGACAACTGCGCGCTCGGCGAACTGGGGGATGTCGGCGGCACCCGCGTACGTGCACGCCGAGCGCACACCAGCGACGATGTCATCGATGATGTCCTCCACACCTGGGCGCTCGGCGTTGAGGTACATGCGCGACGTGCTGATGCCCTCCTCGAACAACTCCTTGCGTGCGCGCTCGAATGCAGTTTCCTTACGGTTGCGAGTCTTGACGGCGCGGTTGCTGGCCATGCCGAAGCTCTCCTTGTAGAGCCGGCCGTCCGGATCGCGCAGCGTGTCGGCGGCGGACTCGTAGGTACCCGCCAGCCACGAACCGAACATGACGTTGGCCGCACCAGCGGCGAGTGCGAGCGCCACGTCACGCGGATGACGCACACCACCATCGGCCCAGATGACCTTGTCGAAGCGAGCGGCCTCTTGCGAGCAGTCGTGCACCGCGCTGAACTGAGGGCGGCCGACGCCGGTCATCATGCGGGTGGTGCACATCGCACCGGGGCCGACGCCGACCTTGATGATGTCGGCACCGGCGCTGATGAGGTCGCGCGTGCCCTGCGCGGTGACCACGTTGCCGGCCACGATCGGCACGTGCGGAACGACCGCCCGAACCTCCTCGATCGCCTTCAGCGTGCGGGTCTGGTGGCCGTGTGCGGTGTCGATCACCAACACGTCTGCGCCCATCTCCACCAGCGCCTTCGCCTTTGCGGCCGGGTCGCCGTTGATGCCCACCGCGACCGCGACGAGTAGGCGCCCGGTCTTGTCGACGGCAGGGCGGTAGATGGTGCTACGCAGCGCACCGGTGCGGGTGGCGCATCCGATGAGCCGGCCGTCGTCACCGATCACCGGGGCGACCGACAGTCGCTGCCCGCTGAGGCGGTCGTAGATGTCTTGCGGGGCCGTGCCGTCGCGCAGCACCACCAAGTCCTGGCTCATCACGTTCTTCAGCTGCGTGAAACGGTCGTTCCCGGCGGCGTCGTGCTCGGTGAAGATGCCGACCGGAACGTTGTCGTCGTCCACGATCACGACCGCGCCGTGCGCCCGCTTGTGGATCAGGCCGAGCGCGTCGCCGATCGTGTGCGTGGGCCCCAGCGTGATCGGCGTGTCGTACACGAGGTGCCGGCTCTTCACGTACTCGATGACCATCTGAGTGATGTCCAGCGGAATGTCCTGCGGCAAGACAGTGAGCCCGCCACGGCGCGCCACGGTCTCGGCCATGCGCCGACCGGCCACCGCAGTCATGTTGGCCACCACCACCGGAATCGACGTGCCGAGGTTGTCCGGGGTGGTCAGATCCACCGCGAAACGGGACGCGACGTCGTTGAGGCTGGGGACCATGAACACGTCGGCGTAGGTGAGGTCGTAAGGAGGGGTCTGACCGAGAAAGCGCATTCGACTGGTGTCCTTTCCGGACCGGCGGGTCCGGGGAAACTGGCGCGGCAAGGCTACCGTGACGACGATGACGACGCCGGTGGTACTCGTGCACGGATGGGGTGGCTCGTTCGCCACCACCTGGCAGCGCAGCGGCTTCACCGAGCTGCTCCGCGACGCCGGGCGGCCCGTCATCGGTGTCGACCTGCTCGGCCACGGGACAGCGCCCAAGCCGCATGACACGGACGCGTACGCCGATCTCGGTGCGCGAATCCTCGAAGCGCTACCCGACGAACCGGTCGATGCGATCGGGTTCTCCCTCGGCGGCCTCACTCTTCTGCGCCTCGCGGTGCAGCACGCCGATCGTTTCGCCCACCTCGTCGTCGGCGGCGTGGGCCGCAACGCGCTGGAGCGCGACGAGGAAGCACGACAGAGGATCATCGCTGCGGTCGAAGGCCGCTCGCCCGAGGACGACACCACCGCCAACGTGTTCGCCCAGTACGCCAACCAGGCAGGCAACGACCCGGTCGCGTTGGCCGCGGTGCTGCGGCGCGAGGGGTCGCCGTTGACCGCCGACGACCTGGCCCGAGTCACCTGCCCCGTACTGGTGGCGATCGGCGACAAGGACTTCGCCGGCCCGGGCGACCCGCTGGTGGCTGCGCTGCCGAACGCCACCATGAAGGTGCTGCGCAACACGGACCACTTCGCCACGCCCGAGTCGTTCGGGTTCATCGACGCCGCGCTCGAGTTCATCGGCGCATTCCCAGGCTGAGCGCCGGTTGACTGAAGGCCGATGATCGGTACGTCCGTCGACCACGCCCTCGAGGTGCTCCGCAGCGGCGGGTTGGTGGCGATCCCC
>CAZREK010000110.1:0-7576 GCA_964598965.1 uncultured Bifidobacterium sp.
CGCAGTAATGCCTCGATGCGCGCGATGCATGTGCGCGCCGGCGGGTGGCTGGCCTCCAGCCGAGCCCGCCACGTGGTGGGCCGCTGGTCGCCGAACTCGGCGATCACCCGCCGCAGCGCCATCGCCAGCGGTCGGCCGAAGCCCATGTCCACCGCCCGCTGGTCGGCCTGCAGTTCGCTGGAGTGGCCGACGGCGTTGGCCAGCGCGCTCTGCAGACCCAGACCGGCCAGGAACACCCACGACACCGCGGTGAGCAGGCCGGAGATGAGCCGTCCGATCGCTGTCGCCGCTGTCGAGCCGCGGGCGAAGCTGTCGGTGGCGGCGGAGGCGACGTTCTGCAGGAAGAACCCGACGCGGGCCAGCACCTGCACCGGGAGCGACAGCCACTGCCCGATCGTGAGCGCGACGGTGTGCAACCCGAGGTGGTGGCTGAGCTCGTGCGCGAGCACACCGCTGAGCTCGTCGCGTGGCAGTGCGTCGAGCGCGTAGGTGGTGACGACCACGAGGTGACCGCCACACGCGAAGGCATTCAACTCGTTGGACGGCATGACGGCGACCACGTAGCGGTTGCTGGGGATGTCGACCATCTGCAGCACCGGGCGCCAGGCGGGGGCGATGACGGCCACCTCGTCGTGGGTGGGGCGGCGGGCACCCAGCAGTGGTGCGAGCACCCATTGCTGGACGGGACGCAGGAACAACACGATGCCTGCCGCCAGGTAGCCGCCGGCGAAGACGGGCAGGGAGATGCCGTACGCGCTGCGGAACGGCAGCCACCACACCGTGATCGCCAGCAACCACACCGGAAGCACCGCCACCACCGGCGCCATCGCGCTGACCGCCGATGCATCGAGGTTGCGGCGCGCTGAGGGTGAGGTCCGCGTCGTCACCTGCCCCACGATACGAGCTGGGTAAGGTGGAAGGTGCTTGAGCCATTCGGTGTATCGGCCGATGGTTTTCCACGAAGCTCCTGTCCCGGCGACAGAACCGAGCAGATTCGAGGAGGAGGTGACAGGTGTCGGCCACGGTGTCCCGCCAGTACGAGCCCTCCGGTGACCCCACTGTCGCCGACCTCTTGGCGTTGGCCCGCGACACCGAGTCCGTCGACCTCGCTCGGGCACGCGGGCTGGTGCAGCAAGCCCGCGTCCTCGCCCGCACGACGGACGACAAGTCCGGCGAAGCCGGGGCGCTCTACCACCTCGCCGAGCTGTCCTACGCGTCCAGCCTCACCAACGAGGCCTTCGCAGTCGCGCTGGAGGCCCGCGAGCTGGCCGCGCAGTGTGGGGCGATCGGCATTCAAGTGTCGGCGCTCAACCTGATCGCCGCCGTGCAGTACCACTCGGGCAACTTCACCGAGGCGCTGGCCTCTGCGCACGCTGCGCTCGAACTCTACCGAGGCACGGGCGAGCGCACGGGCGAGGGCATGCTGCTCAACTCGATCGCGGTCATCCAGCACGGTCTGAAAGAGACCGATCGGGCGATCGTCACCTACGAAGCGGCGCTGATGGCCAACAAGGGCCAGGATCGCCCCGACCTCGACGCGATCACGCTCGCCAACATGGCCAAGGTCCGTGCCGATCGCCACGAGGACCTTCTCGCGGTCAGCCTGGGCGAGTCCGCGCTCAACCTCGCTCGCGAGCACGCCCCCGAACTCGTTCCCGAGGTGCTCGCACGCCTGGCGATGGCCTACACCGCGTTGTCCACGCTCGACCGGGCGGCTTTGTGCCTCGATGAGGCGGATGGCATCGTCCGCGATCGCACCGAACGCCGTCTGCCGCTGCCACCCAGCTGCGTGGTCACGGTGCGCATTGCCCGCGGCGAGCTCTACGTTGGCCAACACCTCCGCGATCACGCACTGCGCGAGTGGGCCGACGCGCTGGAGATCGCCGGCAAGGCGGGCATGCACGACGTCGCCCTGCAACTCCGAGAGAAGCTCGCCGACCTCTGCAAGGACATGGGCCGCTTCGACCAGGCGCTCGCGCACCAGGAGGAACGCTTCCGCCTGTTCGAGGAGCAGCAGGCGCAGGCCACCGACCTCCGCATCCGCACCCTGCAGATCCAGCACGACACGGAGACCTCGCGCCAGCAGGCGGAGATCCTGCGGTTGCGCACCACCGAGCTCGACCAGTTGGTGGTGCAGCGCACGGACGATCTGCAACGCTTCCAGATCGCCGCGCTGCAGCGTGTGGCGGTCATGGCCGAGTTCCGCGACGAGCGCACCCACGCTCATCCTGGCGAAGTGGGCGACCTCGCCGCCGACCTTGCAGCGGAGGCCGGCTTCGACGAGGCCTTCGTCGCCGACTTGCGCATGGCGGCGCGGTTGCACGACATCGGCAAGGTCGGCATTCCCGACTACCTGTTGCTGAAGCCCGGCCCGTTGACGGCGGAGGAATACGCGTGGGTGAAGGGCCACACCACGCTGGGGGCGGAGATCATGGCCGGCAGCACCACCCCGTTGGTGCAGTTGGCGGCAGAGATCGCACTCAGCCATCACGAACGCTGGGACGGCACCGGCTACCCGCAGGGCCTGGCAGCCGAGGACATTCCGGTGTCAGCGCGGCTGGTGGCGATCGCCGACGTGTACCAGACCCTGGTCAGTGAGCGCGTGTACAAGAAGGCGTGGTCCCCGTTGGAGGCTCTGCACCTGGTGGTGGCCGGTCTCGGAACTCGCTTCGACCCCTCGCTCGTCGAGGCATTCGTCTCGCTGATGTTGCGTCGCGATCCGTCGCTGTCCGCAGAGGGCGTGCCGTCGCACGGATGACATACTGCTGCGCATGAGTCAGCAGCCCACTGCGTTGATCCCTGGCGCCGAACCCTGGTCGCACATCGGAACCTCACCCAACGGCGCTCTCGTGTTGCACGGGTTCACCGGCAACCCGGGCAGTATGCGCGGGGTGGCCGAAGCGCTGGCCGCCGCGGGCTATCACGTGGAGATGCCGCTCTTGCCCGGCCACGGCACGGTGATGGACGACATGCTGCCCACCCGTTGGGCTGACTGGGCGGGTGCCGCCGATGCCGCGTATCGAACGCTTGCCGCACGCGTGCAGAAGGTCTTGGTGGTGGGGCTCAGCATGGGCGGCTCGCTGACCTTGCGCGTCGGGCTGGACCACCCGGAGGTCGCCGGGCTGGTGTGCATCAACCCCGCCACCAAGGTGCAGCCGCCGGAAGTGCTGGCGGCGCTGCAAGGCCTGCTGGACGGCGGCACCGAGGTGATGCCCGGGGTGGGCAGCGACATCGCCGACCCGACTGCGCACGAGACGGCGTACCCGGGAACCCCCGTCGCACCACTGTTGTCGTTCATGCACGAGGGGCTGGCCCCGATGGAGGGGCAGTACGGCTCATTGCACATGCCGCTGCTGCTGCTGCACTCGCCGCAGGACCACGTCGTCAACCCCGAGCAGGCCGATCATCTCGCCGCCCAGTACGGCGGCCCGGTGCAGCGGGTGGTGCTCGAGCGCAGCTACCACGTCGCCACTCAGGACTACGACAAGCAGCTGGTGTTCGATTCCACGGTCGCCTTCGCCAACACCCTGCTGGGCTGAGCCGGTAGCGTCCACCGGGTGCCGGCCAGTATCCCCAGCCCGTCCTCCGGGACGCTCGACCTCTTCGGTCTGTCCATCCACGCGTACGGTGTGGCGATCGCGCTCGGCGTCGTCGCCGCAGTATGGCTCGCCGGTCGGCGGCTGGAAGCCGCTGGCACCGGCACCCGCGACGACATGGCCTCCATCGCCGTGTGGGCAGTGCTGGCCGGTGTGGTCGGCGCCCGCCTCTACTACATCGTCACCGACAAGTCCGACCCGTGGCGCCACCCGGGTAAGTGGCTGCAGATCTGGCACGGTGGCCTCGGTATTCCCGGCGGCCTGCTCGCCGGGGTGCTGGTGGCACTGTGGCGTGCCCGCCGGCGGGGCATCTCTCCGTCGGGGCTCTTCACCGCAGCCGCGCCGGCCGTTCCGCTCGCGCAGGCCATCGGCCGGCTCGGCAACTGGTTCAACCAAGAGCTCTTCGGTCGCCCCACCACGTTGCCGTGGGCGTTGCGGATCGACGACGACCACCTGCCGGCGGGTTATGCATCGGGCACCACGTTCCACCCCACGTTCCTCTACGAGATGGTCTGGAACCTGGCGCTGTGCGGCCTGCTGTTGCTCATCGACCGCCGTCTCAAGCTGCGCCCTGGCCGTCTGCTGGCGGTGTACGTCGTGGGCTACTCCATCGGCCGTTTCTGGATCGAGGGCTTGCGCATCGACCCCGCCAACGCGGGCGGCGGCTGGCGCCTGAACCAGTGGACCGCAGTCGTGGCGTTCGTGCTGTCGGTGGGCTATCTGCTGGTCGACTGGTGGCTGCACCGCTCCGTTGAGATCGAGCCGCAGGTGGACGAGTACGTTTCCGAGGATGAGTGACGTCGTCCTGTACGAGGTGCGCGAGCCCGGCATCGCCATCCTCACCCTCAACCGCCCCGAGCGCCTGAACGCCTGGACCGGCGAGCTCGGCGCCAAGTACTTCGAGTTGCTGGACCGTGCGACGGCCGACCCCGACGTCAAAGTCATCGTCGTCACCGGCGCCGGGAAGGGCTTCTGTGCCGGCGCGGACATGGCCGACCTGCAGGGCTTGGGTGCCGGCAGGGGTGCTGCCGCTGCCGGTGGCGTGTCGCAGGGTGTGGCTGCTTCGGTGGGCCAGCGCCCCCAATACGACACCACCAATGTGCCCAAGCCGGTGATCGCCGCGATCAACGGCGCTGCTGCCGGCATGGGCCTGGCGCAGGCGTTGATGTGCGACATGCGGTTCGCTGCGGCCGGGGCCAAGATGACCACCTCGTTCGGCCAGCGCGGCCTGATCGCCGAGTGGGGTCTGTCGTGGCTGCTGCCTCGCCTGGTGGGCACCGGGCGTGCGTTCGACCTGCTGTTCTCCGGTCGCGTCATCCTCGCGGAGGAGGCCGCACAGATGGGCATGGTCAACGCCGTCGTCGAGCCGGACAAGCTGATGGAGTACACGCTGGACTACGCGGCCTCGCTGGCGCGCAAGGTGTCGCCCACCTCGATGGCAGTCATCAAGCGTCAGGTCTACGCCGACTGGGACAAGGACCTCGTGACCGCGCACGACGACTCCATCGGGCTGATGGTGGCCTCGCTGCGTCGCCCCGACTTCCGCGAAGGTGTGGCCAGCTACCTGGAGAAGCGCGACCCGCAGTTCAACCCGGTCGACCCGAGCGCCTGAGCTGGTCCGCCAGTTCTTCTGGCGACACAGGGTTGAAGTACTCGCCGCCGGCGATCTCCGCGGCGGCGATGAACCGGGGCACACCGGCCCGCCGCCATGGCGAGACGATCTCGACGTGCATCCACGCGTCGGGCCAGTCGCCGCCGTCGGTCGGGCGCTGGTCGATCCACAACATGTAGGGCAACGGTCGGTCGTGGAGCCGGTCGAGGCGGGCGAGCACGTCCACTAGAACCGCGGCGAGCCCGTCACGCTGCGCGCCGGTCGCGCTGGGCAGGTCGGGGATCGCACCAGCGGGTGAGATGTCGACGGCGATCGGGTAGGTCGCGGCGTACGGGACCACGGCTCGCCAACCCTCGACCTCGACGATCAACCGGTCGCCCGGGTTCGGGTCCGGTGCCCACGGCGCCTCGGCCAGTCGCCGCTGGCGCTCGGGGATGTGGTCGTACGCGTAGATCTGGCCGTGCGGGTGAGCGATCGTGGCCCCCACCTCCGGCCCGCGGTTTTCGAACACCAGCACGAAGTCCACGTCCGGGCGCGCGCCCAGCGTGGCCGTCCGTTCGGCCCACAGGTCGATCACCTTGCGCGCCCCGTCCTGCCCGAGCGAACTGAACGATGCGTCGTGCACCGGGGTGTACAGCACGACCTCGCAGCGGTCGCCCTCCATCGCCGGCCAACGGTTGCGGAACCAGCGCACGTCGTAGTCGTCGGGGGCTTCGATGCCGCCGGGGCAGAACGGGCAACCTTCGGTCGGCAGGTTGGGCCGCGCCTGGCGCGTGCCGACGACGTGCACCAACGTGCCGAGGTGAGGATCGCGACGCAGGTCCATTCGGGTCAGCCTCGCACACGGGTGGCGGTTACCTTGGCGCATGTGATCCACCTACGCGGCGCCACCGCCGATGTCGTGCTCGACACTCAGTCGGGTGCACCCACGATCGTGTACTGGGGTGCGCCGCTGGGCGACGTCGATCCTGCCTCGGTCGCTACGGCACTCCAGGTGCCGGTGGCGGGTGGCTCGATCGACGTGGTGGCACCGCTGTCGATCGTGCCCGAACACGGCTCGGGCTTCGCCGGGCGCCCCGGCCTCAACGGTCACCGCCAGGGCGGCGCGGCATGGTCGCCGCGGTTCACCACCGGGTCGGTGCAACGGGTCGAAGGTGGCGTGGTGGTGACCGCGGTCGACGAAGTGGCCGGGTTGCATCTGGTCACGGAGGTGCAGCTGGCCGACGTGCTGGCCGTGCGCTGCAGCGTCACCAACCTGGGCACCACGCGCTATCTGCTCGACGGCTTGCACCCCACCTTGCCACTTCCCGAGCGCGCCACCGAGTTGCTGACGTTCGACGGGCGCTGGACGCGCGAGTTCCAACCGGTGCGCCGCCCCTGGCCGTCGGGCACCTGGACCGGTGAGAACCGCAGCGGCCGCACCTCGCACGAGCACGTGCCGTTGGTGTTCGCGGGTACGCCGGGCTTCGGCGAGTGGGCGGGCGAGGTGTGGGGCGTGCACCTCGCCTGGAGCGGCAACTCGGCGGTGTTCGCCGACTGCTTGGTGGACGGCCGCCGGTACGTGCAGTGCGGCGAGCTGTTGCACCCGGGCGAGTGGTGCCTCGAACCCGGCGACGAGTACCACAGCCCATGGGTGTACGGGGTGTGGTCCGGCGGCGGGCTGACGCCGGCGTCGTGGGGGTTTCACCGCCAGCTCCGTTCGTTCGGGGCGGTGTCGCCCGAGCGGCCGCGACCCGTCCTGCTGAACACCTGGGAGGCCGTCTACTTCCAGCAGAGCACCACCGAGTTGTCCGCGCTCGCGGACGTCGCCGCGTCGCTGGGGGTCGAGCGCTTCGTGCTCGACGACGGCTGGTTCGGGTCGCGTCGCGACGACTGGCGCGGGTTGGGGGACTGGTGGGTGTCGCCGGACGTGTTCCCAGACGGGTTGGCGCCGTTGATCGCGCACGTGCGCGGGCTGGGGATGGAGTTCGGCATCTGGGTGGAGCCGGAGATGGTGAACCCCGACAGCGATCTGTACCGCGCACACCCAGACTGGGTGCTGGCGACCGATGGGTACGCGCCGGTGCTCGGTCGACATCAGTTGGTGCTCGACGTCGGCCGCGCCGACGTGTTCCAGTACTTGCTCGACCGGCTCGACGCGTTGCTGCGCGACCACGACATCGCCTACGTGAAGTGGGACATGAACCGGCCGCACGTGCAGGGCAGTGGGGTGCGTGGCGCCGCGGGCAGCCATCGTCAGACGTTGGCGCTCTTGGCGTTGCTGGACGAGCTGCGCGCGCGGCACCCTTCCGTGGAGTTCGAGTCGTGCGCCAGCGGCGGGGGTCGTATCGACCTCGGCATCCTGGCGCGCACGGCGCGTGTGTGGACC
>CAZREK010000111.1:0-7524 GCA_964598965.1 uncultured Bifidobacterium sp.
CGCCCCACTTGCAGTCCGGCCTCGCGCAGCGCCCACATCGCGCCGTAGGCCATCTCGTCGCTCATGAGGAACACGGCCGTCGGAGGTACCGGCAGCGCCAGGAGACGGTGCATCGCTCGGCGCCCACCGTCGATCGTGAACTCGCCGTCCTCGACGTATTCGTCCGGCAGCTCCAGCCCCGCCGCGGCCAAGGTGTCGCGGAACCCGTCCAAGCGCTCCGTGGGCACGTTGTGCGCGACGTCCAGGTTCGCGTGACCACCCACCACACCCACCCGGCGGTGGCCAAGATCGATCAGGTGACGTGCCGCCAGGCGCGCGCCGAATGCGTTGTCGACCGAGACCGAGGTGACACTGCGCAGTTGCTCACCGAGCACCACGACCGGTGCCTCCGATTGACTGAGCTGCTGCGCGCCCTCCTCACTGCAGAACACGTCGACCAGGATCACGCCATCGATCCGTTGTTGGAAGCGAGCGTCACCGCGGAAGATGCGCTCGCGGGCGACCGCATTCGCCGTGCCGATCAGCAAGTCATACTGCGCTTGGGTCAGCACTTCCTCGACGCCGGCAACGATCTCGCTGGTGTACCAGCTGGTGAGGAGCGGCGCGAGCAGACCGATCGTGCGACTTTGGCCCGATGCGAGGCGCGCCGCATTCGCATTGGCGACATAGTGCAGGTCGTCGGCGATGCGGAGAATCCTCTGACGGGTGGCCTCCGCGACGTACGGATGACCACGCAGCGCTCGGCTCACCGTCGCGGTGGAGACACCCGCCGCCTGCGCGACATCGTCGATGTTGGCGCGGCTGCGGCCTGCTCTGGGTTCGTCCGACATTCGCGTCGAACCCTACTCGGACACGCGCAGCAGCACCGTCGTCTCGGCAGCGACCACCACGCCCGCTGCGCCGACGGCAGCTCCCTCCGTCGAGGTGGCATAGAGCACGACGACGTCGCGGAGGTCGTCGAGCAGCAGCGGTTCCGCAGCGAGGTTGGCCACGAGCGCCAGCGGCCCGCGCCGCACGAGCAGCGCATGAGGCCCCAGGCGCGTACCGACGAACGGCGCTTGCCACAGCTGCGGGTAGCGCTTCCGCAGCCCGATGAGTTCGCGGTAACGGTGCCAGGTGCTGCTCGACTCCAAGCGTTGGTGTTCGACCGTCAGCGATGCGGGCAGCGGCGCGGTGTGCAGCCATGCGGCAGGCGCCGCACTGAACCCGTTGAGCGGCCCTGCGGTCCAGGGCATCGGCCCGCGGGCGACGTCGCGACCCCACATGCCCTCACCGTTGCGGGCGGACATCGGGTCCTCGACGTTGCCGAGCAGTTCGGCATCGGGCAGGCCGAGTTCCTCGCCCTGGTAGACGAAGAACAGCCCGTCGAACGCGATCATCAGCGCCGACAGTGCGAGCGCCCGGCGCAGGCCGGTGTCACCACCGCCATAGCGCGAGACGGCGCGCGCCTGGTCGTGATTCGAGATCTCCCATGCACACCCGCCATTGGAAGCTGCCTGGTACTCCAACATCGTGTCCAGCACATACTCCGGCGCCCATCCACCATGGCCGAGTTGCAGCACGAAGCCGGCGTGGAGCGCGTCGCCGCCGGCGACGAACTCGGCGAACCGATCCATCGTCCGCGTGTCCATCTCGCCCAGCAGCACCGAGCCGGTCGTTTCCACGGCGGCGCGCCACTGGCGGAACAGCACAGCTGTCTCGTGACGGTGCAGGTCGTGCACGTGCTCGAACGAGTTGAACACGTCCATGGGGTGCATGCCAGGCACGACCGGCCGCAGCTGCGGGTTGTCGGCGAACGACGGGTCCTTGCACAACCCATGTGCGACATCGATGCGGAACCCGTCCGCACCTCGGTTCGCCCAGAAGCGAAGGATGGCGGCGAACTCCTCCATCACTCGCGGGTTCGACCAGTTGAGGTCCGGCTGCTCGGGCAGGAACAGGTGGCAGTAGTACTGGCCACTGCCACCTGGGTCGAGCGTCCAGGCCGGTCCGCCGAAGTGGCTCACCCAGTTGTTCGGCGGTCCACCGTCAGGGGCGGGGTCGCGCCAGAGGTAGTAGTCGCGGTAGGGGCCGGTGGGGTCGCTGATCGCCGACCGGAACCACTCGTGCTCGCTGGAGGTGTGATTGGGCACGATGTCGACGAACAGGCGAACCCCCAGCCGCTGCGCCTCCGCAGCCAATCGGTCCCAGTCCGCGAGCGTCCCGTGCAGCGGGTCGACATCGCAGTAGTCAGCCACGTCGTAGCCGTGGTCGTGGCCGGGACTCTTGAAGAAGGGAGTGATCCACACCACGTCCACGCCGAGGTCGGCCAAGTGATGAAGCCGCTCCGTGATCCCCGCCAGATCGCCGACACCGTCGGCATCGCTGTCGGCGAACGACCTGACGTACACCTCGTAGCCGACCGCTCCGCGCCACCAATCCTTGCCGGTCAGCCGATCAATGGGAGCCGAGAGTGCAAGCGCTTGCATGCGGTGACCCTACACTGCACCCGTGATCACTCCTCACATCCTCGAGGCTCGTCGTCGGCGCCATGGGGCTGCATTGCGCCACGGGCTGCGGGTGCTCTATCCCGACGCGGCGGAGCAGATGTGGGAGCAGCTGAACGACGTCGTCGATCGCGCTGCAGCCGCGAGGCCGGAACGGCTGCAGGCTCGCGATCTCGTCCGCGAAGCAGAGCCCGACTGGTTCCAGCGGCCCGACATGGTCGGGTACGTCGCCTACGCAGACCGCTTCGCCGGCACCTTGCGCGACGTCGGCGACCACCTCGACTATCTCTGCGAACTCGGTGTCTCGTACCTGCACCTCATGCCGCTGCTGCGTCCACGCGAGGGCGAGAACGACGGAGGGTACGCCGTCGCGTCGTACGACGAAGTCGAGCCGCGCCTCGGCACGATGGAGGATCTCGCCGACCTCGCCGACCGCTTGCACGAGCGCGACATGAACCTGTGCGTCGACCTCGTGGTGAACCACACCGCGGCTGAGCATCCATGGGCGCTCGCGGCGCGGGCAGGCGATCCGAAGTTCAGCAAGTTCTACTTCCTCTTCCCCGATCGCACGATGCCGGACCGCTTCGAGCGCACGCTGCGTGAGGTGTTCCCCACCTTCGCCCCGGGCAACTTCACCTGGCTGGAGGACGCTCAACAGTGGGCCTGGACGACGTTCAACGAGTTCCAGTGGGACCTCGACTGGTCGAACCCCGACGTCTTCATCGCGATGGCGGAAGTGATGCTGAACCTCGCGAACAAGGGAGTCGATGCACTTCGACTCGATGCGGTCCCGTTCATGTGGAAGCGCGAGGGCACCGACTGCGAGAACCTGCCCGAGGTCCACGAGCTGCTGCGCACGCTGCGCGCATTGATGGCCATCGCTGCCCCGGCGACGATCTTCAAGGCCGAGGCGATCGTGCCCCCCGACCAGCTGACCCCCTACCTGGGTGCCGGTGATCCCGAGCATCACGAGTGCGAGCTCGCCTATCACAACCAGCTGATGGTGCTGCTCTGGAGCAGCCTCGCCACGGGCGAGGCGCAGATGATGACGAACTCGCTGCGGCGGGTGGCGGCCATCCCGACTCATGCGTCGTGGGTGACGTACGTCCGCTGCCATGACGACATCGGCTGGGCCATCACCGACGAGGCCGCCGCTTCGATGGGGTGGAACGGGTTCGATCACCGCAACTTCCTCAACCGCTTCTACTCCGGCGAGTTCCCCATCTCGTTCGCCCGCGGAGAAGTGTTCCAGTTCAACCCCGAAACCGGCGACGGTCGCATCTCGGGAAGTGCCGCCTCGCTCTGCGGCATCGACCTCGCGCTCGAGCAGAACGACAGGGTGCACCTCGACATCGCCTGCCGGCGCCTGGAACTGATGTACGCGGTCGCCTACGCGTTCGGTGGCATCCCGCTGCTGTACATGGGCGACGAGCTGGGCCTGCGCAACGACCACTCCTACCTCACCAATCCGGCTCATCGCGACGACAACCGCTGGATGCACCGACCGGTGATGGACTGGACGGTCGCCGAGCGTCGCCGGCAGGACGGCACGCTCGAGTCACGACTGTTCGCCATGTTCGCCGAGCTCGCCCGCGACCGTGCGTCCTGCGACGCACTGCACGGCGCCGGTCGCGTCGAGCTGCCCGACTCGACCGACCCTCGGGTGCTGGCACTCGTTCGCCGCCACCCGGAACGAGGAAGCTTCGCCATGGTCGCCAACTTCGGCCCGGCGACCGTGCCGGTTCACCTGCCGACGCTGGGCCTGGAGGGCGCTCAGATGGTGCGCAACCGAGGCGCGGCGCTGACGGCGGCCACGATGACGCTGCCGCCGTTCGCCTACGCCTGGCTGACCAGCGATCGCTGACGGGCGGCGCTGGCCGGCGGCCTCTACAAGCTCTCGAGGATCTCCACGAGTTCGCTGACGGGGCGGAAGGTCAGACCGGCGATGGCGCGGTGGGCATAGCGGACGACGCCATCGCCGTCGATGATGAACGTGCTGCGACGCGGGAAACCCATCGGGCCCAGCACGCCGTACAACTCCTCGACGACCTTCTCCGTGTCGGCGAGCAAGGGGAACTTGAAACCGTGCTCCTGTGCGAACGCGAGGTGACTGTCGATGTCCTGCGCCGACACCGCCAGCACCTGAGCATCGAGCTGGTCGAAGCGGGCGAGGTCGTCGTTGTAGGAGTTCAACTGGCGTGTGCACACCGCCGTTCCGTCACCCGGGTAGAACACCAGCACCACCGGGCGGCCGCGATAGGTCGACAACGTCACCGGGCCGTCGGTGGACGGCAGCGTGAAGTCGGGGGCTACGTCGCCGACGCCGACCGTCACTCCCCCACCTCTTCCATCAGCTCCTCGCTGATGTCGAAGTTGGAGAACACGTCTTGCACGTCGTCGTTGTCCTCGAGCGCGTCCATGATCCGCAGGATCTTCTTCGCGTCGCCGACGTCGGTGACCTCCACCGTCACGCTGGACACCATCGTGCTCTCCGCCGATGCGACCTCCAGGCCGGCCGCCACCAGAGCATCGCGAACGTCGAACACTGCGTTCGGTTCACAGGTCACGCGGAACACGCCCTCGCCGTCGGCGGAGATGTCTTCCGCGCCGGCGTCGAGCGCCGCCATCATCACGGCGTCTTCGTCCTTTGAGTTCACCAGCAACACGCCGCGCCGGCTGAACTGCCAGCCGACCGCGCCCGGTTCGGCCATCGAGCCGCCCAGCTTGGAGAAGATGTTGCGCACCTCGGCACCCGTGCGGTTGCGGTTGTCGGTGAGCACGTCGATCATCAGCGCCACGCCACCCGGCGCGTAACCCTCATACGTGATCGCCTCGTACGAGCCGGCGTCGTCCAGGCCGGCGCCGCGCTTCACCGCACGATCGATGGCGTCGTTGGTCATCTGCGCGGCCTTGGCCTTCTGGATCACCGTGCGCAGCGAGGCGTTGGAGGCGGGGTCAGGGCCGCCTTCGCGGGCAGCGACCTCCAGCTGACGGGCGATCTTGTTGAAGACCTTGGCGCGGGCCTTGTCGGCGGCGCCCTTCTTGTGCTTGATCGTTGCCCACTTGGAATGGCCGGACATCGGATGGCTCCCTTGTTGCTGAGACGGTGAGTGTTCTAGATGATCTTGTGGTCGCGCAGGAACTGCTGGTGCAGACGCGCGTCGGGGGTGAGTTCTGGGTGGAACGAGGCGACGGTGACTGAGCCGGAACGCAGCAGCACCGGCACACCCTCATGCTCCGCGAGCACGTCGACGCCGGCGCCGACGCGCTCGACCTTCGGGGCGCGGATGAAGACCGCGTGGAAGTGACCGTCCAACCCGGTGACATCGAGATCCTGCTCGAAACTGTCGACCTGACGGCCGTAGCCATTGCGCCGCACGGACAAATCGATGGCCGCGAAGCTGCGCTGATCCGGGCGACCATCCAGCACCTCGTCGGCGAGCAGGATCATCCCAGCGCAGGTGCCGAACACGGGAAAGGCCTCGGCCAGGCGCGCCGCGAGGGCGTCGAACAGACCCGACGTGACGAGCAGCTTCGACATCGTGGTGCTCTCGCCGCCCGGCATCACCAGCGCCTGCACGGCAGCCAATTGCTGCGGTGTCCGCACTTGCTGAGTGGCGACCCCTACTGCACGCAGCGCGCGTTCATGCGCGACGAAGGCACCCTGCAGCGCCAGCACACCGACGAGAGGCTGCACCTGGGGGCTCCGGACTGCGCACGAACATCAGAACGCTCGGATCACCAGCCGCGTTCGGCGAACTTGATGGTGTCGTCCATGCCGATGCCGGTCATCGGCGCACCGAGGCCACGGCTGACCTTGGCGAGGATGTCGGCGTCGCGGAAGTGCGTGGTGGCCTCGACGATCGCCTTGGCCCGCGGGGCGGGATCGTTCGACTTGAAGATGCCCGAACCCACGAAGACGGCCTCCGCACCCAACTGCATGGCGAGCGCGGCGTCGGCCGGGGTGGCGATGCCACCGGCACAGAACAGCGGCACCTGCAGCCAGCCGGTCTCGGCGATCTCCTGCACCAGCGGCAGCGGGGCCTGCAGCGTTTTGGCCCACTGGAACAGCTCCGCGTTGTCCGCTTGAGTGATCTTGCGGATGTCGCCGATGATGCTGCGCAGGTGGCGCACCGCTTCGACGATGTTGCCGGTGCCGGCCTCGCCCTTGCTGCGGATCATGCACGCGCCCTCGCTGATGCGACGCAGCGCCTCGCCGAGGTTGGTGGCGCCGCACACGAACGGAACGGTGAACGCCCACTTGTCGATGTGATGGGTCTCGTCGGCGGGAGTCAGCACTTCGCTCTCGTCCACGTAATCGACACCGAGCGACTGCAGGATCTGAGCCTCGACGAAGTGGCCGATGCGAGCCTTGGCCATCACCGGGATGGTGACCGCGGCCTTGATGCCCTCGATCATCTCCGGGTCGCTCATGCGCGACACGCCGCCGTCGCGGCGGATGTCCGCGGGCACGCGCTCGAGCGCCATCACCGCACAGGCACCGGCATCCTCGGCGATCTTGGCCTGCTCGGGGGTGACGACGTCCATGATGACGCCACCCTTCAGCATCTCGGCCAAGCCACGCTTGACCTGGACGGTTCCGGTGACGCGCGAAGTCGGCTGCGAAGTCATGCGGTCAGCGTACCGCTGCCAGCGACGCCTACGCCGGTCGAATTGCGATCCAACCGGTCAACTACCTGGTGGTGGCGCCACCCGGCTGTCAGATCTCGCGCAACAGCGCGATCCGTTGTTCCAGAGGGGTACGGCCGTCGTCCGCAGGGGTTTCCGCCAACGGCGAGCAGATCCACAAGTGAGCGGTGGAGGCCTTGACACCACCGACCACGGTGGAACCATTGCGCAGCTTCTCGAGCGCGGCGACCAACCCCGGTGGGTAGCGCGTGATTGATGCAGCAGCAATATCGGCGGACGTGTCGCGATCCGGAGGGAGCACCGCGCGCAAGATCCGATCGCCGACCAGCGGGATGCCCGCCGCCAAACTGACCGCGAGCGTCGCGACACCTGTGTCGTGTGCGCGAAT
>CAZREK010000112.1:0-7473 GCA_964598965.1 uncultured Bifidobacterium sp.
GTCCAAGGGCGGCATCCCTCGCGCCCGGCAGCGCAAGCGCAAGCCCATCGCGGTGCCCGGTGGTCTGTACGGCAACAGCGTCGCCGCGGCCACTCACGTACTGCGCACGGCGGGTGCGGTGGTGCTGGTGGATGGGTACAACGTCGCCAAGACCGGGTGGCCGGCACTGTCGCTGGAACAACAGCGCACGCAGTGCATCGAGCTGGCGGAATCGCTGGCCCGCCGATGGGGAACGCTGGTGCACATCGTGTTCGACGGCGCAGATGTCGTGGGCGCAACGGCGGGCGGCCGCCGCCTGGTGCGGGTCAGCTATTCACCGGCCGGTGTCACGGCGGACGATGTCCTGCGCGCGGAGGTGGAGGCGATCGACAGCGATCGCCCGGTGGTGGTGGTCACCAGCGACCAAGCAGTGGTGCACGATGTGCGGGCTGCGGGTGCGAACACCGTGGCCAGCGACATCTTCCTGGAGATCGCCCGCAACTGAGGGGTCGCCGGCGAAACCTTGTCAGACCCCTCGTGCATCATCCGAGGCATGAGCGAACTGGTCATCTCCTGCGACACGTGCATCATGGACGGCACTGCCAGCTGTGCCGACTGCGTGGTCACGCACCTGCTCACCCCTGCGCCGCGCGAAGCGGTGGTGCTCAGCCTCGACGAGGTGCGGGCGGTGCGTCTGCTCGCCCAGGCCGGGTTGGTGCCTACGCTGCGTCACCGTGAGGCCACCTGACCCACCGCCGCCGGTCACCAACCACGCGTACCTGCAGCGGTTGGCGGCCCTCACGGCACCGTTCGGTGTCAGCCACACGGGCGTGGCCCCCGCCGCGGTCCTCGAGCGGGCACGCGTCCAACTGCACCAGCGCATCGACGGCGGCCTCACCGACGGCATGCAGTTCACCTTCAAGAACCCCACCCGGTCCACCGACCCGCAGCAAGCAGTGCGCGGCGCGAAGAGCATCTTCGTCGCAGCCCGGTCGTACCTGTTGCCCGACTCGGCGGTGCCATCCGAGCCCTCCGGCCGCGTCGCGAGGTACGCGTGGGTGGACCACTACGCGCCGCTGCGGGAAGCGTTGTGGCAGGTGGCCCACCAGTTGCGGGCCGACGGGTACAAGGCCGTTCCGTTCGCCGATGACAACAGCATCGTGGACCGCGAGGTCGCTCATCTCGCTGGCATCGGGTGGTACGGGAAGCACGCCAACCTGATGGTGCCCGGCGCCGGCAGTTGGTTCGTGCTCGGCTGCGTGGTCACCACAGCGGCCTTGCCGGTCAACGACGCTCCCGTGGCCGACGCCTGCGGCACGTGCACTCGCTGCCTCGACGGCTGCCCGACCGGAGCGATCATCGCCCCCGGCGTCGTCGATGCCGCCCGCTGCCTGGCATGGGTGCTGCAGAAGCCCGGCAGCATCCCCCAGCACCTGCGCGAGGCGGTCGGCGATCGGGTGTACGGCTGCGACGAATGCCAGGAGGTGTGCCCGCCGACCATCCGCCTCGGTCACCGCGTTCCGGCGACACCGCCGGCCGATCAGGTGCGGTCCTGGGTGCCGTTGCTCGACCTGTTGTCCCCCGATGACGATGCCGTGCTGTCCACCTGGGGCCGCTGGTACCTGGCCGACCGCAACCCGCGGTGGGTGCGGCGCAATGCGCTGGTGGCGTTGGGCAACAGCACCGCGGCCGTCAATGGTCCCGACCGCGAGCGAGTGAGGTCGGTGCTGGACGACTACCGTGCACACCACGATCCTGTCCTGCGCGAACACGCCCAGTGGGCTGCTCGACGGCTGGGGCTGGCCGACACCTCTCCAACATCGTGAAGCACCTCCTCGTCACCAACGACTTCCCGCCGAAGATCGGCGGCATCCAGTCCCTGCTGTGGGAGTGGTGGCGGCGTCTGCCGCCGGACTCTTTCGCCGTTCTCACCAGCCCCTACGAAGGTGCCGCCGAGTTCGACGCACAGCAGCCGTACCTCATCCGGCGCACGTCCGAGCCGGTGCTGTTGCCGCACCCGTGGATGGTCAAGCGGATCAACGCGATGGCGGCAGAGGTGGGGGCCGACCTGATCGTGCTCGACCCGGCCATTCCGCTGGGCCTGGTGGGGCCGTCGCTCGACCTGCCCTACGACGTCGTGCTGCACGGCGCCGAGGTCACCGTGCCCGGACGCATCCCGGGCAGCAAGCAGGCACTGGCGCACGTGCTGCGCAATGCTCGCCACATCGTGGCCGCCGGCGGCTACCCAGCAGCGGAGGGTGAGCGCGCCGCGGGCCGCTCGCTGCCGATCACGATCGTGCCGCCCGGCGTGGACACCGAGCGCTTCCACCCGCTGACCGAGGCCGAGCGCGAAGCAGCGCGCGACCACTTCGGCATCGCTCGCGACGCGGAACTGGTGGTGGGCATCAGCCGGTTGGTGCCGCGCAAGGGGTTCGACACCGCCATCCGCGCGGTCGCTGCCTTGCACCGCAGCCGCCCAAACCTGGTGCTGGCGATTGCTGGTGGCGGCCGCGATGCCGAGCGCCTGCAGGGTCTGGCCCGTTCGCTGGACGCCCCGGTGAAGTTCCTCGGCAGAGTCAGCAACGACGAGCTGCCGCGGTTGTACGGCTGCGCCGACCTATACACCATGCTGTGCCGCAACCGCTGGGCGGGGCTCGAGCAGGAAGGTTTCGGCATCGTCTTCCTCGAAGCCGCGGCATGTGGGGTGCCGCAGGTCGCGGGCGATTCCGGCGGGGCGGCCGAGGCTGTGGCCGACGGCGAGACCGGGTTGGTGATCCGCGAGCCGGACGACCCGCGTCAGGTGGCCGCTGCCATCGAGCGCCTGCTCGACGACCACGACCTGCGGGCCCGGATGGCCGTCGCCGGTCGTGAGCGTGCGGTGCGCGACTTCTCCTACGACGGGCTGGCCCGCAAGCTGGGGCTCTCGCTCGGCGCCCTGGCAGAATGACCCGGTGAATTCCCGGATCGTGCGCGCCGATCTCGTCGGCACCGTCGTCTTTCTCGCCGCCGTCGCGATCGGCGCGCCCTTCAAGCACGACCGCTGGGCGCAGGTGATCGTCATCGTCGTCTCGCTCGCGTTGTTCGCCGTCGGTGTCGCTGCGTCCTTGTGGGCGTACGCGCGGGCGCTCGAGCTGTCACGTGTGCGCAACGTCGGCGTGGCCAACCTGTTCCTGCTCACTGGTCCGACGGCACCGAAGCGGGTCAAGATGGCGATGAGTTGGGCGCTCACCGCCCAAGTGGTGATCGCCATCCTGGGGGCCAGCATCGGTGTGTCGGGCTTGGAGAAGAGCCAATTGAATCCGTTGGCCTTCGGCGTTCTCGTGCCGATGTTCGGGATTGGCATGAATGGGGCATGGGCCGCGAGGTACGGTTCTTATGGACCGCGGATCGAACCCGGGTCCGCACCCAAGAACTCGAAGATCAGGTAGAACCTTCATGGCTGAAACGGCGTCCCAGACCACCACCATCGCCGCCGCGCCCGACCGCGTGTGGGCGATCGCCATCGACTTCGACCAGTACCCCGAATGGGCCAAGGACATCAAGAACGTGATCGTCCGCGAGCGCGATGCCGAAGGGCGCGCCACCGAGGTCGAGTACCGCGCATCTGCGTTGGGTCGTAGCACTCACTACACGCTCGGGTACGACTACTCGCAGGCCCCCAACGTGCTGAAGTGGCGGATGCTGCGCGGCGACATCATGCGCACCATTGACGGCGCCTACAACTTCAGCGCGACCGCCGACGGTGGTACCGAGGTGCGGTACGACCTGGCCATCGAACTGGTGGTCCCGCTGCCGGGCTTCGTCAAGCGTCGGGCCGAGGTGCGCATTCTCAACACGGTGCGCGAGCTGAAGGTGCGCGCCGAGGCATGACCGCCAACCCCACCGGTGGCGTGCGCCGCCTGGGGATCGACGTCGGCGGGACGAAGTGCCTGGCGGTCGTTCTCGACGACGCGGGCGCGGTGGTCGCCGAGGAGCGGCTCCCCACGCCGAAAGGTCCGGCGGCGATCATCGACACCCTCGCCGAACTGGCGCACGCCTGCGCGCCGTTCACATCCGTGGGCATCGGCGTGCCGGGCCTGGTCACCCGTGACGGTGTGCTGAAGGCGGCGCCGAACCTGGTGGACATCAACGACTTCCGCGTGGGCGCGCTGCTGTCGGATCGCCTCGGCCTGCACGTGGAGGTCGACAACGACGCCACTTGTGCGACCGTGGCGGAGTGGAAGGCCGGCGCGGCGCGAGGTGTGGACGACTTCGTGATGGTCACTCTCGGCACCGGCATCGGCGGCGGCATCGTCGCCAATGGCGCGCTGGTGCGCGGGGCCAATGGGTTCACCGGCGAGATCGGTCACATGGTGATCGACCCGGAGGGCCCGGCCTGCCCCTGCGGCCGCAGCGGTTGTTGGGAGCGCTTCGCCTCGGGCAGCGGTCTCGGCCGTCTGGCCCGCGAGGCGGCGGAGGGCAAGCGTCTGCGGCGCGTCGTGGAGATCGCCGGCGGCGACCCCGAGCAGGTGCGTGGCGAGCATGTCCAGGTCGCTGCGCGCGAGGGCGATGCGGAGGCGTTGGCGGTCGTCGACGAGTTCGGGCGCTGGGTGGCGCTGGGCCTGGTGAACCTCACCAACCTGCTCGACCCAGAGCTGTTCGTGCTGGGTGGCGGTCTTGCGTCGTCGGCCGAGGTCTACGTCGGCTCCATCCAGCGATGGTTCGAGCGGTTGCTGTACGCCCCCGACCTGCGGCCGCACCCACGCTTGGTGTTCGCGCAGCTCAGCGAGCGTGCGGGCGCCGTGGGCGCCGCGCTGCTGGCCACGGTGCACTGACCCGCCCGGGTCGGTGTCAGTGCGGGTCGGCCACGCATGCACCCGTGTCGGCGGTGATGTCGTCATCGACCGCCAGCAGGTCGCGGGCGACGCGAATGTCGGTGGCCCACGCCCGGCCCCCGTGGTGGCTGCTGCGCGCGAAGACGACGCCGACGGCCGCGCCGTCGTGCACCAACACGGACCCCGAGTCGCCTTCCATCACGTCGGCGTCCAACTCGAAACCGTTGCGCCGCACTTCGCCGGCCCCGTCGAAGTCGGGCAGCTGCAGTTCCTGCGCGCGCTCGATGCGGAACGGCTGCGTGGCGGCAGCGCCGTCGCGGTAGGTGACGAACACTCCGGTGGAACCGGTCGTCGCGGTGCGGACCGGCAGCGGTGGCACGTTGACCTCGACGTGCAGCACGGCGAGGTCGAGGTCGCGGTCGATCGCTACCACCTGTGCTTCCGCCATCCGGCCATCGGCCAGTTCCACTTCGATGTGACCCGCGCCGGCGACCACATGGGCGACCGTCAACACTCGCTCCGGCCCGACGAACGAGCCGCCGCCCACCGTCGCGGTGGTGTGGCACCCGAACGCCTCGATGCGGACTGCGGCAGCGAGCGGATCGTCACCGGTGACAACCGAGTCGTCGGCCTCCTCGTGACCCTCGCCGCTGCTGCCGCATGACGTCATCAGCGCCGCGCAGCACCATGCTGCTGCCACGGTTCCCGCGAGTCGGCGACGGCGAGTTCGTGTCACCGGACGGTCAGTGGCCTTGCCGCTGATAGTTGGCGCGCGCGGACTCGATTTCGCGCCAGGCGGCCTCGCGCCCAGCGAGACCGGCGGTGCTGGAGGTCTTGCCCGGCTCCAGTGCCTTGTACACCTCGAAGAAGTGCTGGATCTCCTCCACCAACTGTGGGGTGAGGTCTTCCAGATCGTGCACGTCGTTCCAGCGCGGCTCCTTCGGAGGCACGCAGAGCAGCTTGGCGTCCTCACCCGCTTCGTCGTGCATGTAGAGCACGCCGACCGGACGTGCCGCCACCCAGACGCCCGGGTACACGGGGTCTTCCAGCAGCACCAGCGCGTCGAGCGGGTCGCCGTCGCCGCCCAACGTGTCGGGAACGAACCCGTAGTCGGCGGGGTAGGTGGTGGCCGTGAACAGCCGGCGGTCGAGGAACACGCGACCGGTGTCATGGTCGATCTCGTACTTGTTGCGGCTGCCGCGGGGGATCTCGACGACGACGTGGATGCAGTCGGAGGGCAGGTCGTGTGACATGCGCGAATGCTCCCACACCTTGGGGCGGTTCACACAGGCTTCACGAATTCGATACCTACGGGGCGATCGCTGTGCGTACTGTGCAGCGCCGTGGAGACCTTCGTCGTTCGGGTCTGGCTGCCGGATCGCCCCGGCGTGCTCAGCCAGGTCACGGGCCGCATCGGCGACGCGCGGGGCGACGTCGTGGGCATCGAGATCCTCGAACGCGGCGGGGGGATGGCGATCGACGAGCTGACCGTTGCGCTGCCCGATCCGAGCTACCTCGACCCCATGGTGGCAGGGTTGCTGCGGGTGGACGGGGTGGCGGTGGAGGACGTCCGCAGGGTGCCCGAGGGCCGACCGGACGGCGCATTGGCGGTGTTGTCGACCGCGGCCGAGATCGTGGCCGCTGCCCAGGACGACCGGTTGCAGGTGGCGTGTGCATCGCTGCGGCGGCTGTTGGATGCCGACTGGGCGGTGGCCATGCGCCTCGACCGCGGCCAATCACTGGCGACCGACGGAGCAGTGCCCGACCTCGAATGGTTGGCGGCCTTCCTGTCCGGCAGCGATCACCTGCCCAGCGACCGCGTCACCGAGCACACGCCCGGCGACATGGTGTGGGCGCGGGTCGCGGCGCACGGTGTCGCCATCGTGTGCGGTCGCACCGGAAGGGTGTTCCATGCCCGCGAGCGCGACGAGTTCCGCGTGTTGGGCACGATCCTCGAATCGCTGCCCGTGGTGCTGCCGGTCGGTTAATGCCTCGTTCGCCGGCGGCGGCCACCCGTATCCTGGCCGGGTGAAGCCCGTCGAGAAGTCCACCAAGCTCGCCAACGTCTGTTACGACATCCGCGGACCGGTGCTCGACCGAGCAAAGCAGATGGAGGAAGAGGGCCATCACATCATCAAGCTGAACATCGGCAACCTCGCCGTGTTCGGCCTGGAACCGCCGGACGAGATCGTGCAGGACATGATCCGCAACCTGCCCAACACGGCGGGCTACACCGACTCCAAGGGCCTCTTTGCCCCGCGCAAATCGATCGTGCACTACTGCCAGGAGAAGCAGATCTCCGGCGTTGCGGTGGACGACGTGTACCTGGGCAACGGCGCCTCCGAGCTGATCGTGATGGCGCTCAACGCCTTGCTGGACGACGGCGACGAGGTGCTGGTGCCCGCCCCCGACTACCCGCTGTGGACTGCCGCGGTCTCGCTGTCGGGTGGCCAGCCGATCCACTACATGTGCGACGAGCAAGCGGAGTGGTACCCCGACATCGACGACATCCGGCGCAAGATCACCGATCGCACCAAGGGCATCGTGGTGATCAACCCGAACAACCCAACTGGCGCGCTGTACCCGCCCGAGATCCTCGAGCAGATCATCGAGCTCGCCCGTCGTCACCAGCTGATCGTGTTCGCCGACGAGATCTACGACAAGACGCTGTACGACGGCA